>CALVXT010000001.1 GCA_944371545.1 uncultured Bacilli bacterium
TTACAGTTCCTCTTAACATCAAAGTTCACTCCCTTCCTATTACTTTTTACTTCTGGTACTACTTTATCATGACTATGCATAAACTACAATTAAAATCTATCGACAAATTCTGCAGCATCGCCAATTATTTAATTTAACACATAAACCACGATAGAACTGATTATACTCTTTTTATTTTTAGATATCTATAAGTTCTCTCAAAATGTTCAATTTTGGATGTAACATGTAAATTTCAAGTATTAAATTTTTTTAAAATTATATCTTACAATCATAAAAACCCTTTTAAAGTCTTCAAAGATTTTTTGACGTTGATTTGTGTTATTCTTGTTTCCGTTGGGTAGTGATAGTGTGAAAAAAATTTTTATAGAAAAATCAATAAGTTTAATTAAATATCGAAAAGAACTCAACACAATTGAAGAGAAAAAGATGCGATATGGACTAGAAGCTTTTTATAATTTGATTACTAAAATTATTGTTCTATTTATCTTTGCTATTATATTTGATTTAATTTTAGAGTTTTTCTTACTTTCTTTAATATATTCTACAATGCGACTATATGGATTTGGATTACATGCAAAGACAAGCTTACAATGTTGGTTTACAACTTTGCCTGTTTATATAGGTGGTTGCTTATTAATTAAATATCTAGCTATACCCAACTTCATTGCTGGAATTATATGGATATTTGGCTTTTTTTCTTTTTTACTTTTTGCACCCGCTGATACTCCAGCAAGGCCTTTAATTCATAAAGAAAAAAGAATTCGAGCAAAGATTTTATCTATGAGTATTCTATTAGCATATTTATTTATATATCTTTATAATTTTAGTGCTATTCTTAACAATGCAATATTGTATGCGTTATTAATGGAAAGTGTTGTTATTAACCCTTTAATATATAAACTTACGGGTACTACATTTAATAATTATAAGTACTTTCAAAAAAACACGGTTTAAACTTTTTTATAAATTTAAACAAATCATTAGAAAGGAAGTGTATTATGTTTTTCGTAGATATGTTATCAGGAATTGCTAATCTTTTTTCAAGATCAATTTCATCAGCATGCTTTTTATTAGTATTTGATGAACCTGTAGTAGATAAAGATATTTTATAAGCAAAATTTTTCCAGTCATAATGACTGGTTTTTTTTAAATTATTAATTGAATTAATATATATAGTATTATCTCAGTTATGTACGTTTTTTTTAAAAGATAAAAGTTAGTTATGATAATAAATTGAGTCATGATTACATTCAAAAAGATGTATTTTTTTTATTTGCTTAATTCTTCTTTTTGTTTACTTTTAATTGGTAAAAAAATTTATTTTCTTTAATATAAGTCGAAACCTTTATTGCATTGAATTTAAATATTGAAAACAAACCTAATCCATGGCCTTTTTGTTTTGAAGTATAATTTTTATTTCCTAATTCATCTAAATCAATTACACCAGAAAAAGTATTAACAATTGAAAGAATTATCTTTTCATCGTCATCATGAATATCTATGTAGATTATTTTTTCTTTACTTTCTTTGGCAGCTTCAATTGCATTATCTAAACCAACGCCTAATGCTTCACAAAATAGGCTATAATCTCTTGCAGACACAACTTCAATAATATTGTTTTTTATATGATTAGAAACCGATATTTTTATTTCTTTTGAATCTATATTATAAATTTTTTCAAAAATTATACCATTTATGCCACTAGGTAGCTTTTTAAAATCTTTAGGCATTTTCATTGTTGATTGAAACTTTGAAATCAAATTATTTATTAAAATTTCAGTTTTTTTATTTGAAACACTTTTTAAGCCATTCAGGTTTGCAATTAAATTATGTTTTAATATTCTGTATTCATCAATTCTTTCAATAAAAAATTCGTTATTTTTCGTTAATAAAGTTATATTTTCCTTTAAGAAAATAATTTGAGCTTGTTGGTAAATAAAAAATAAAATTCCTCCTAAAAAGAAAATAGAAATTAATAATACGATTGTTGAAACAGAAACTCTATTAATATTTTTCAAGCAATATGATGCTAACCCTATATAAAACAATACAACAAATACTAGTATAAATATAAAATAATTTATTTTTAAAAAGTATTTTTTTATCCTATTAATTATGTTTATTATTTTTTTCGATTTTCCTAGACATAAAAATACTATTGCAATTATTAATGAGCCTAAAGTTTTATAAATCATTATATTATTTTCATTTACAACAACTAATTTATTAAAAATATTCATGGTAGTTATATCTAAAAGAATAGCTAAAGCCCACTCTATTATTGAATAATAAATTAGATCTCGAGTACTAAGCGATAAAAAGTATTTACTTATTATAGCGATTATAATAAGTGATATTAAAGTTGATATTTCAGTTGCTATTATATTTATTGTTGCAATGTATATTATTGCGTAAGTTAACATACAAATAATTAACAAACGCTTTTTTACATATTCTTTTTCAGAAACCCTTTTTATAAAATCCAAAAAGCTAAAAAGCATAATTGTAACAACTATCGTATATAAAAATTCAATCATTTTTCAATCTCTTTCTTATATTTCTTTGAAAGTAGCTCTACTTTTTCTCCAGTATCTAATATGAAATAGCCTTTTGAATAATTTCGTTCAACCATACGATCTTTATTAGCAATACAACTTTTATGAGTTCTCACAAAACGTTCATCTAACATTTCTAGTAATTTTTCTAAAGTCAAACTTGTTTTAAATTTATTATCACATGCATGAATTATACATTTCTTTTCTTCTTTTTCTATGTATAAGATATTCTTCATATGCAATTCTAATTCTACATTATTACCGGTAATTTTTAATATTTTCTTATCATACTTCTTATTTATAATTTTCAAGATATCTTCTTCTAATCTTTTATCCATATCTAGAAACTTTTCAATAAAATCAAAAACTTCTAAAATATTTCTATGTACAGTTTCAAACATTTTGTCATGACTCGTTACAAATATGATTTCACTATCCCAGTCAGTTTCTCTAATTTTTTGAGCAATTTCAATTCCACTAATACTATTATCTAGCTCGATATCCATTATATAAACTTTTCTTGTAGCTTGAGCTTCAATTTCTTTTTGAAGTTCTTTATTATATTTTTCATAATACTTTGCTTCATATTCTTGATTTGTGTTAATACTTATTTTAATTAGTAATTTTTTGATTTTCTCTTGAATCACTTTATTATCTTCTACCACTATAAACTTTATCATTTTCAACACTCTTTCTTTCGTTGTTTACTGTAAGCAATTATATCATATTTTTCTATAAAAAAGAAATACCTAAATCAAGGTATTTTTGAAATTATATAATTTTTATAGTTTTGATAATAATATACTTTTTTATTTTGCGTTTTTATTACATATTTTGGAATTTGCTCATTACTTCCAAATAGGTAAAATCGTGTATTCTTATAGTGTTTAAGTATATAATTTATAGTGTTTTCAAATCCATTTAAAATATAAAATGGATAACTTATAGTTTTTATGTTTTTAGAAACTTTTTTTGTTAAAAGTAAATAACTATTATGAACATTTATGTAAATTTGATTTTTATTTATTGTATAAAGTGTTTTTTCATCATAACATGTAATATGCGTTAATCCAAGATTATTTAAAATTGTTATTAAAATTTCTTTATCAACGTTTTCATAATTTCCAGGAATTATTAAATGAATTTTTTTTGGTTTTAAAAATGTTATCCACTTTTTCTTATTAATAAATTTATATAATGCTTGTTCAAATAAATTAATGTCTTTTATTTTTCCATAAGCCATTGCTTCTTTAGGAAAAGCATTTTCTTTAATTTCTTCGTTTTCTTTATATTGAATAGTGTTTTCATATAGATATATAGTAATCATTTTGAAAAAAATCCCAGTTGGGATTAATTTATTTCAGAAATACTTTTATCAAATAAATTATTAGGATTTGTTAATACACCATCAATATAAGTTTCAAACAATAAAGATTCGGCTTTTGAAGAATCAATATTACTTGTTCCTGAAGTTGCAATGACTTGATTTTGAGTTATTTGATCCCCTTCGTTTACTTTAATTTCTCCTAATGTATAGTAAACTGCTGTAATTTTGTTATCACATTCAATAGTAATCATCTGTCCTAAAATTTCATCTTCTTTGATTTCTTTTACTGTTCCATTAAGAATAGCTATGACATCAAATTTTTCATCACTACCATAAAGAATTCCAGTATTTGGCATGTAAGTATTCTCATAAAAAATCAAAGCTTTTTCTTGATTTTCAGTACTTTCATCCTTATTATAAAATTCTTTAGTTACTGTTACTTTGTCACTTGTATAAGGTCTTACAATCTTTATTTCGGTTGTCGTATCGACTTCAGTATTTGTTGGATCATTTTCACTTTCTTCAAATACACTTTTACTATAATTGTAATCCTCGTCATTCATTTTCTGCTTTTCTAATAAACTTTGACTTAAAAATGTAATGCTTACGATCATTACTCCTAAAACAACAAAATAAATTGCTGGTAATACATAACCTTTTAATTTTCTTTTTTTCATTTCTTTGTTCCTCCTCGTCTATATTTTGGGTGGAACTTATTTTTTTATACCTATAAATTTGTAATTTCTGTATTTTGATAATAATATTTAACAATTTCTTCATAGGAGTAACCTTCTTTAGCCATTCCATTTGCTCCATATTGACTCATGCCTACTCCATGTCCATATCCCCTTGTCGTTATCGTAACACCCGATTCATTAATTACAATATCAAAATCTGTTGAACGCAAACCTAATTTTGAACGCATTTCTGTTCCTTTAAAAGTTTGATTATTAATTGTAATAGTTAAAACCCGATTGGAATCACTTCTTGTTATATCTTGAATTTCAACACTATCACAAGTAATTCCTAATGAACTACAAAAGTCTTCTTTAAAAAAATTTATTGTATAACTATAGTTATTAAGACTTTCATTATCCCATTTGGATGAAACACTATTTAAATAGGGTAAATCTTGCGCGAATACTAATTCACAGTTTTCTGTATATCCGTTACTCATCGAAAAATAAAAAGCATTAATGACCTCTCCATTATAGGTAAGTACTTGTCCTTGAGTTTCTTCTACTGCTTGGCGAATTTTTAAATAATTTGTAAAGAAATTAACTTTCCATTGAGCTAAAAGGGTTTTATTATCTTTATAAGCTTGATCTTTTACTCCTTTTATTAAATCATAATCTAAATTTCTTGTTTCTTTTTTATACATAGCAAATGTTCTTGCCGCTACGGCCTGAGCTTTTAATGCCTCTAATTCAAAACTTGCTGGCATTTCTGCAGCAACCACTCCTATTATATAATCCTCTAAATTAATGTTCGTAATTTCATTTGTCGACTCATCTAAAAGTCTAATAATAATAGGCTCTTTTCCCTCTTCTACAACTATAGGTTCTGTCACTTTTTTGATTGAAAGACTGACAATAAGTAAAATAGCCGTTAGTATAAATACTACGGCTAATAAAATTTTATTTTTCATTATTGGTCTCCTTATAAAAATTCTAAAACAAAATTTGTTACAAGATACCCCATTACTAAACTTAATAATAAAACTAATATTCTTGTTTCCCAAATACGGTTTTTTCGAATAATTTTTTCAAAATTAATTCCTGATAAAGCAAAGGCAGATAGCATAGAAAAAAATATATATAAATAGATTTTATAATCCATTATATGCTCCATTTTCATAATCTATTATTTTATTTATTCTTCTAATGTGTCTTTCTTCCGTTGCTGATTTTGTATTTAAAAAAGTTTTGATAATATTTAATGCTTCTTCTTTACTAATTCCACCAAAGGCAATTACATTTGCTCCATTGTGGTTTTTCGCATGATGAGCATCTTCTTCATTCACTACTCGTGCACAACGGATGCCTTTTACTTTATTTGCTGCGATAGAAATACCTATTCCATTTCCACATATTAAAATGCCTAAGTTGGCTGGGTCTTTTAACACATTTTGACAAACATCAAAAGCAAAATCTGGGTAATCATCTTCTTCATTATTTTTTAAAGAAGACATTTCAATATCTATACCTGCTTCTTTTAAACTCTGAAATAAATAATTTTCTAGTTCTTTTCCTCGATGATCTGCTCCAATGAATAATTTCATTTTTTCACGCTCCTTATATTTTATTATATAATTTTTTGAAAATAAAAAAAAGAAAAATACCTTATTTTTCTTCTTGATTTATGTTATATTTACGATTAAATTTTTCAATCTTACCAGCTTTGATTGCTTTTCCTTGTTTTCCTGTATAAAAAGGATGACATTCTGAGCATACTTCTACTTCAATATGATCTTTTGTAGATAAAGTCTTAAAAGATGCTCCACAAGCACAAGTAACAGTTACTTCTTTCATTTCTGGATGAATATTTGCTTTCATAACAACTTACTCTCCTTTCGCCATACCCTTAATTTGGGCATAGAAATTTCTTTTCCATAGTATTATATCATATTTTTTTTAGGAAGCAAGAAAAAAATAGCTGTCCAATCAATATAAAATTTTATGTTAAAATTAAATATTTTCAATAATTTTTTCACTTATATAGCGATGACCTTTATAATTAAAGTAATAGTTGTCTTTTGTAAAAAAGTAATCGGGTGTTTGAGAAATACTTTCAATATTTATAAACTTTATTTCATAGTTTTTGCATATTTCTTCTAAACGAGCATTGATATTTTTTATTTGCTCTTCCTTAATTCTTGGTGTTGGATATAGACTTATTACTACAATATTTTTTTTATTATAAATTCGTAGAAATTTTAAAATTTTTTCCATATTATTTACATATTCATCAACTATAGCCGTCGTTAATTCCTTTTTGTTGTTTAATTCATACATTCCTAAAGATAAAGTCAATATTTTTGCTTTTGCTATTGCTTGGGTAATAGATGTATTTGTACTTTCTAAGGTATAATTATTTTGAAATTTTAATAATAATGTTTTCGTTGTTTCTTCTACTTCAGCAAATTCTGTTATATATTCTTTTAAAATGCTATTTTCTTCATAATAATCTTTTAAATAGTCATTATAGCTATATCCTTGGACATTAAACGCTGTTTCCCCTAAGGCTATGCCATCTCCTAAAGCAACAATATTCATATCTTCATGATAAAAGTTTTTATATATAAAAAATGTTGATATTGCTCCAATGATGATAGTTAATAAAATGATTTTTTTCATAACATACACCTAGTAAATTTTATGAAAAAAACGAAAAAGTCATTCCTTTTATCGTTTTACGATATTTGTAGTTATTTCTCGGTTTTTTCCAAAAAATGTTACTCGTGCTTTGGCTGTTTTTTTTCCATCAATATGAATTTCCCCATTTATTTCTTCATATTTAGGACTATAAATTAAATGACAAAAATTATTTGGAGAATTCTCTTCCATAATTTTGTCTTCTTTTGAAAATATTGCTGGATATTCACCATGAGAATGAAAATTTCCAATAACTTTATAGTTCTTCATATGAACTTTGCAATACTCTTCCAAATACTTTCTCGTTAATTCAAAAAAGTGATATCGATTTTTTGTTCCTTGATTTTCATCTAAAAAAGCCGCGGTAATAATAAAAGTCATTTGATTTTCATTTTCTTTTATTTTTCCAATAAGATAGCCTCCACATTCTAAAAAAGGATTGTTATTCGCAAAATCTATAATTTGTTTAAAGGTTTCTCGATGAATTTTAATAATAAATTCCATATTATTCCTCAATAATTTTGATATTAGCTCCGACATTAGATAATTTTTCGACAATATGTTCATAACCTCTTAGAATATGCTCAATGTCACTGATTTTTGTAGTTCCTTTAGCTATTAATCCTGCGATTATCAAGGACGCTCCTGCTCTTAAATCACTAGCGGTTACGTCATTGCCAAAAAGAGGTGTTTTTCCTTTAATAAACGCCATTTGATTTTTTACCGTAATATCCGCTCCCATGGAATTTAAATATGGAACTTGTCCCATTCGATTTGAGTGAATTGTTTCTTCTAAAATGCTTGTTCCATCACATTGAGTCATTAAAACACTCATAGGTTGAGCTAAGTCTGTTGGAAAACCTGGGTAAATCAATGTAGTAATATTAAAGGAATTCAATTTTTCTGCTTTGTTAATAAGTATATTATTTTCTTCTATTTTAATTTGTACTCCTATTTCTTGTAATTTGCTAATTAAGGAAGTTAAATGTTCTTTGATTACATTTTGAATTATTAAATCTTTACCTAAAAGAGCACCTAAAATTATATACGTTCCTGCTTCAATACGATCTGGAATGACTTCAATCATTGCTTTGTGTAAATATTTTACTCCTTCAATTGTAATTTTACTTGTTCCAGCTCCACGGATTTTAGCTCCCATATTGTTTAAAAATGTTGCAACATTAACAATTTCTGGTTCTTTTGCTGCATTATTAATTACCGTTGTTCCTTCTGCTTTTACAGCTGCAAGCATAACATTGATTGTTGCTCCAACACTAGCAAAATCAAAATATACTTTGTTTCCCACTAATTTATCTGCCTTAATAATGTATTTGTTTTCTTCTTCAATAATCGTTGCACCTAATGCTTTAAACCCTTTTAAATGAAAATCAATTTTACGATTTCCAATCTTGCATCCTCCTGGCAAGGCAATTTCTACATATTTATTTCGACCAAGAAGAGCTCCCATAAAATAATAAGAAGCTCTAAGTTTTGAAGATAACTCTTCTGGAATAAAAACATTTTCTATATTTTTTGTATCAATATGTAGTGTATCTTTATCCACTTGTACTTTTCCATTTAATTTTTCAATGATTTTAATCAAATTATCACGGTCTGATATTTCTGGTACACTGTAAATTGTAGTTTCCTCATCACAAAGAATAGCTGCCGGAATTAAGGCAACTGCACTATTTTTAGCACCTGAAATTGGAATAGTTCCACTTAATGTATTCCCGCCTTGGATTACAATTTTTTGCATATGATCCCGTCCTTTTTCCTTACTACTATATCAAAATTTCTTTTGTTTTTAAAGCTTTTTATCCGTTATTTACATATATGAAAGACTCCTAAAATCACTAGAAGAATAAAACCTAATATGCTTGCCTTATTTCCTAATTTACTAGAAACGAAACTGCCAATACTTAAACCAACCCACGTAAAAATGAAGCTTGTTATTGAAAATAAACACATAGCTAATATTTTGTTTTGAGTAATTGCTGTTAAAGCAAGGCCTGTTGAGAATGCATCTATTGAAACTCCAAAGGCAAATAAAAACATTCCTAAAAAAGATAAGTCTATAGTCGTATCTTCTTCTTTTTTTATCATATCAATTAATAAATTTCCTGCAATAAATAGGAGAATGCATCCCAGAAATAAATTGCTATTTAACTCAAAAAAATGCATGATTTTCTCACCAACCACGTTTCCTAACAAAGGCATGATGAAGTGCATTATTCCTACTAATATGGCTAACTCTAAACTTTTTCTTTTTTCTAAATTATATGTTCCTACCCCTAAAGATAGAGAAAAAGTATCCATGCTTAACGCTACTCCGATTAGTAATATATTTAGTATTTCTTTCATAAAAAATCCCCATTACATTTTATGGGGATAAGCATCTTTTTATGAAGTATATTTTTCGATTATTTCTTGAACATAAAATTTGTAGTTTATGTCATCTGTGTTTTCATTTTTTGCTTCTAATAAACATAATGGTGGGAACATCACACACCACCAATTATTTCCTACGCCATTACCTAAAGTAATGACTAAAGATTCATATTCACCACTTGGATAGGTTACTCCGTGATATTCTTTTTCCGGAAAATAATTTACTCCAAAGGAAATTTTATTATCCGTTGTATATTGATTTACTATTTGTTGAATATGCTCCATATTCTCATTAATTAACTTTTTTGCTTCTTCACTATTCTTGGCTTCTAACATCAATTTATTTACTTCTTGTTCAATTGCTTCTTTTACCTTCATTTTTACTTCTTGGTCTATTTCGTCATTACTGTTTGCAATTACTCTAAATCGTATCGCGTCAGTTGGAATTAAAATTTCTTCTTTATTTGCATAACCGTATATTAAGAAAAAAACAAACAAAATAGGAATAATTTTTTTCATTTTCTCACCTATTTTGTTTATGGTTAGAATTTTCTTTTTTTATTCAAATTCAATAAAAATATATCGATCACGATTAGTTAAGTCTTTTTCAATAAGAATTTTTTTTGTGGATAAGTATTTTAAAGCTAAAGATTTTATATCCTCGCCTTCGTTCATTCCTATTTCAAAGGCTACCAATTTGGGCATTGTGGATAACTTGCTGATATTTTTTAGAATCTCTTCATAAAAATATAAACCATTATTTTTAGCAAACAAAGCATTTTGAGGTTCATATTTTGTTTCTTCTCCTACTGACTCTGTTTCTTTTACATAAGGCGGATTACTAATAATTACATCATATCCTTCTAAATTTGTATTTATCATATTTTCTATTTTGTATTCAATTTCTACTTGATTTTTTAATGCATTTTCTTTAGCTAATTCAATTGCTTGCTCAGAAATATCTATAGCTGTCACAAAACAAGGAAGATTCTTTTTTAAAGAGATTGCGATACAGCCACTTCCTGTACCTAAATCGATAATTCTAGGATTTTGGATATTTAAAGCTTTGATTCTTTTAATTGTTTTTTCAACTAACAATTCTGTTTCAAAACGAGGAATTAAAACTCTTTCATCTACATTAATTATGGTGTTTAAAAATTCAACATTTCCAATTAAATATTGAACTGGATAATGACTTTCTAATTTTTTGATGATTTCATTTATATTTTGTGGATATTTTTCTTTTAAAATTTTCCAATCTGTATCCGTTATAAAATCAGGTTTCATAATACCCTTCTTTCTTTTTTATAAATCTTTATAATTTATACATTTTTTCTAAAAAATCTATATTTTCTTCTAAAAGAATAGAATAATTTTCTCCTAAGATACTTTTTAATCTTTCAAATTTGCGAATAAATTCTTTACTTTCAAATGTAAATAAGTCTAAATAATAAAGTAGTATATCTTTAGTAACCGTTACATTTTAAATGTTCTAAATTTCTCTTTTTTAATTCTTTATCTATTAATATTCTCTCTTCTGGATACATACTTTCCTCTTTCTTTTAAAAAAACAGGATTATTCTCCTGCTAGCTTTCTTTTTAAATCTTCAGTAATTAACGCTTCAATTATTGGATCTAATTCTCCATCCATTACCCGATCTAAAGACATTACAGAAAAGCCAATTCGGTGATCTGTAACACGATTTTGTGGATAATTGTATGTTCTTATTTTCTCGCTTCGATCTCCTGTTCCTATTTTACTCTTTCTTGTACTACCTAATTTTTTTTCTTTTTCTTGTTCCATTAAATCATAAAGTTTTACTCGTAATATTTTCATAGCTTTTTCTTTATTTTTTAATTGGCTTCGTTCATTTTGACAAGTAACTACTGTATTGGTAGGTAAATGAGTAATTCGAACAGCAGAATTGGATGTATTTACGGATTGTCCGCCTGCGCCACTTGAATGGTAGACATCAATTTTTAAGTCACTTTCCTTAATTTCAATATCTACATCTTCTACTTCTGGCATGACTAATACTGTAGCTGTTGAAGTATGCACTCTACCTTGAGTTTCGGTTACTGGAACACGTTGAACTCGGTGAGCTCCACTTTCATATTTTAGTTTACTATAAACATTTTCTCCCTTAATTGTACATTCTACTTGAGAAAATCCTCCTGATGTACCTTCTACTTGATGGTCAATCTCAATTTTCCATCCTTGTTTTTCGGCATAGTATGTATACATTCTTAATAGGTCACCGGCAAAGATATTAGCTTCATCTCCACCAGCTGCACCTCTAATTTCCATGATAATATTTTTCCCGTCATTTTCATCTTTAGGAATTAATAAAATTTCTAACTCATGATTTAATTGTTCTAATTTTGCTGTATTTTCTTCAATTTCTAATTCAGCCATTTCTCTTAATTCTGGATCATTTAGAACTTCTTTTGCTTCTTTTAAATGCTCTTCAGCTGTTTCATATTCTTTATATTTATCTACAATTTCTTTTAAATCGCTTTGTTCTTTTGATAAAGCTTTAATTTTATTAAAATCGCTCATAATTTCTGGATCCATTAAAAGAGTCGTTAATTCTTCATATCTTGCTTTTATGCTTTCTAATCTTTCTTTCATATTCTTATCCTTTCTATTTGTATTTTTACGTTTTAAGAAAGGTAGCTAAAGATTTTCTTCATCGTCATCAATAATTACTAAATCTTTTAAATCATCATCTGTAGTATCGTCATCTGCTTCTTCATCATAGAATACGTCTTCTGACTCTTCTTCTTCAACAGCGGGTTCTTCTTCAATTACCTCTTCATATTCCTCATCATCATCTTCTATCACTAGTTTTTCACTATGACGTGTACGAAGATCCCAGTAACCATCTTCTAACATTACAAATTTTTTGTCTGTTGTTAGAATTTCGAAAAAATCTGCAATATGGTCTTCATATTCTTTTTGAGATAAACCTAATGCATCACATATTTTTTGAAATAAATCTGTAATTTTCATTTTTTTCTTAGATTCTTCTAAGATGATATAAGCTATGTCGTCATATCCCATTAATTCTAATTCTTCTTTTGGTATATCTTTTAATTTCATTATTCTTTCTCCTCACATTTTCTTAGGTATTTTTATACTTAATAAAGCTAACATTTCTTTAATAACTTTATTTCCTAAGTTAAGTACAAATAACCAACTTTCTTTTTTCTTTTTATCTTCTAGATTATTTATATGATTCTTTTCATAAAAAGCATTCATATTTACACATAAATCATATAAATAATTTGCTAGTACAGATGGTAGTCTTGTACTATAACTATATTTTAAAGTATTTTCCAAATCTAATAACTTTATTCTTAAATCTCGATCTTCTTTATTATATATATCTTTTTCTTCAAGTTCACAGGTTTCTGTTTCTTTTTCTAAAATACTTGCTATTCTTAAATAGGTATATAAAATATAAGGGCCTGTTTTACCTACTACTTCCGAAAATTTATTTAAATCAAAGATATAATCTTTTTCTCTATTGTTTTGTAAATCTGCAAATTTAATGATTGCATTTACTAGTATATCTAAGTCTTCTTCTGTCATGTTGTCATTTTTTTTTTTTGAAGTTAAGAAAGCATTTTTTGTTTCTTTAAATAGAGAATCTAATTTCGGAGCGCTTCCAGCTCTAGTTTTGAATGGTTTGCCATCAGAGCCATTAACTGTTCCAAATCCGAGATGTTCAAAAGTAATCATGTCTGTATATCCTAGTTTTTCACATACTCTAAATAATTGTTTAAAGTGAAGACTTTGGCGCATATCTGTGACATAAATCATATTATCTGGATGAAAATCTTCTATTCTTTCATAAATCGTGCCTAAGTCAGTTGTTCCATAAAGATAGGCTCCATTACTTTTTTGATAAATTAATGGTGGAATTTCTAATTCATCTTCTGGTTTAGATACTTCAACAATCTTAGCTCCATTACTTGTAGTTAATAAATTCTTTTTATTTAATTCTTCTGTCACCTTATCTATATAAGGATAGGCATCGGATTCTCCATACCATAAATCAAAATGAACATCTAAATATTCATAGATTTTTAAAATATCTTTTCCTGATACTTCACGAATTATTTTAAAATACTCTTGATACTCGGCATTTCCATCTTGTAGTTCTTTTGTTATTTCAGCACATCTTTTTTTTACTTGTTCGTCTTCTTTGCATAATGCGCTCATTTTTGGATAAATTTCGTCTAAAATCTCAATCGTAATATCTTCTTTTGCTATATTTTCTTTTTGTAACCCATATATTACTTGACCTATTTGTAACCCATAATCCCCTAAATGAACATCTCCAATGACATCATGACCAAAATATTTTAATATTCTTTTAATTGATTCACCAACAATAGCACTTCTTAAATGACCCACATGAAGAGGTTTGGCAATATTTGGTCCACCATAATCAATAATAATTTTCTTTTTCTCTGGCATATGAATATTGAATTTTTCTTTATAAAACATATCTTTTAAACGTTCATTTATAAATTTGTTACTTAATGTAAAATTTATGAATCCAGGTTTAACTGCTTCTACTTTAGAAAAATCTTCTTCATCTTTATATATTTCTAAAAACTTACTAGCAATTTCTTCACTAATTTCATATGGAGATTTTCTGGCTATTTTGGCATAAGCAAAACAACCATCAAATTGATAATCACATAATTCTTTTCGATTAGAAACAATGATTTTTGCTTGTAAATCATATTTTAAATCATTTAATACTTTTTGAAGTTTTTCTTCTATATATTCTATTATCACTTTTCTCTTCCTTCCTCCAATTCTATTGTTAAAACATTTTCATGATCATCGGTTTCAATAAAATAGGATAACTGGATTTCAAATTTATTCGTCAATAGATTAGCATACTCTACTAAAACTTGCAAGTTATATTGTTCTTTTTTTAAAGTAATTTGACTTTTTTGATTTTCAATATCTAATAAAAACGCGTATTCATCGTTTTCTCTTAGAAATTCTTTGGTTTGTAAATTTACACTGTGTTTCATATCATTTAATTGAAAACTTAAAATATTGTTTTCTAACAATGCTGGAATATTTTCTTCATTTATAACTATATTTTCGCCATTTTTTAACGTTATTTTTAAAATATATTCCATGGGTCACCTCACTTAACCGGAACATTATATCACGGAATACCAAGAAAAAAAAGGATTATTTGTACTCCTTTTTTGTTCGAATTTTAGTTAGTATTTCACTTACTTTTGTTGTATCTTCAATTTCTTTTAATCCTTTAAGAATTGATGTTAATTCTTGTCTTTTTTGATGTAATGCTTTGATATTTTTCTCACTTTTTTCTTTTTTTATTTGATTTATAAGTTTATTTCCAATATAACCATATGGCTCTAGAGCATCGCATAAATCATCAAAGAAGTATTCATATCGCGAATTTTGACAGCGTTCAGGAATGCTCATTTCTTTTCTAATTCTTCTTAATATTGCTTTAGCTTTTTTTGTTGTTAATTTGAATTCTTTTGTTCTTATAAGCTCTGAAAGATCATCAAGATTAATTTTTTGAATTATAATTACATCATCCATATCTCGTACTTTTTGAGGAATATTTAATTGTAGATATAAATCATAAAATACATCATCAAATGAAATTTCATCTAAAAAATTAAAAGAAAGAATCGATTGCTTTTCTTTTGGATTTTTTGGATTACTTACTAGAATATTTTGTACATCAATTAACTCATATAGATTTAATAGCCAAGTAATTTCTAATCCGTTATCCATATATAATAGTTCTTGTTGAAATGATTTTTCGTTGCTACGAAATGCTTGGAATAACTTTTCTATTTCACACAGGTCATCAAATACTTCTTCTAAAGTTCTTATATCCCTAGTACTTAAGATTAAATCTTTTAGCATTTCACATCTATCTATTAAAGACATTTTAGAAATTAAAAATTTATTTTGCCATGAAATACGAACTTCTTTATCTTGAATGACTTCTGTTTCTAAAAAAATATTTTTTATTTTTGAGATATCATGTATTTTTAAGTATTCTAAAATTTTTTTAAATTTCTCATTTTGATCTATTAATATGTTAATTTCATGTTGTAGTTGTTCCATTTTTAATTCATCTTGTTCTTTGTATATGATTCTTTTTGTTTTTGAATCAAGTATACAATTTTCCATCGATATTTTATTTTTTTCTCTACATAATTGTTTTTTAAGGGATTCATTTTCTATTATCAAATTTTTAATGTATTCTAATATATCAATATTTTTATAAGGTATGTTATTTTCTGGTTTAGAAAATATGGTCAAAAAATTATTTAAAATTGTTTCTCCATATATGCTTGGGGAAGCAATTTTTTCTGATTTTACATCCTTTAAATATGCATATAAATCCATTAATGCCATTACGGCTTCAAAATTTATTTTATATGACTCTTTAAGTGTTGATAACTCCGTTTCTTCATTTTTTTTCATCAAAAGCCCTTCTTTCTTATCTTTATTAAAGCATATTTTTCTATATTAAACAATTTTTTTCTTATATTTTTTTCTTTTTGATTCATACTAACTTTAGGTGTTTTGCATGAAAAAATTTAAATTTATATGTCGATTGCTTCTTTTTTTCCTTTTAAGTGGAATTATTGTTTTAACTGGTATTTATGTTTATGCATTTTTTTCACCTAAATTAGAGCTTAAAAATATGGGAAAGGTTTTTATTTATGATTATGAAAATAATTTGGTTTATCAAGGTTCTGGTTCTAACGATTGGATTAGTTTAGAAGATATCTCTCCTAATTTAATTAATGCTGTTATTAGTGTAGAAGATAAAAACTTTTATAATCATCATGGTTTTGATTTTTTAAGAATTGGAAAAGCTTTTCTTACGAATATTCAAAAAAATACTAGAATTGGAGCTTCAACTATTAGCCAACAATATATTAAAAATATGTTTTTAACTTTTGATCAAACTTGGGCTAGAAAAATAGAAGAAGCTTTTTTAACAGTTGAATTAGAAGTTCATTATAGTAAGGATGAGATTTTAGAAGGATACTTAAATACGATTAATTATGGTGAAGGTAATTATGGAATTGAAGATGCTAGTCATTATTATTTTAACAAAAGTAGTAAAGATTTGACTTTGGAAGAAGCATTGATGTTAGCTGGAATTCCTAAAGCACCAAGTATTTATAATCCTGTTAGCGATTATGATGCTTGTATTGAAAGGGCTTGGATTGTTGCGCTTACTATGTTAAATAACGGATATATTACAGAAGAAGAATATAATAATTTATTTCAAGAAGAAATTCCTATTTATGGAAAAAGAACACAGAATAATTCACAAACGATTCTTTATTATCAAGATGCTGTAATGGAAGAGCTTGCTGAAATCAAAACGATTCCTACTTCTTTAATCGATTCCGGCGGCCTTAAAATATATACAACATTTGATATGAATGCTCAAACAAAGATGGAAGAGAATATTTTAAAATATATGGAAAATCAAGAGGAATTGCAAATTGCAAGTGTTATGGTTAATCCCCAAACTGGAGGTGTTTTAGCTTTAACTGGTGGACTTAATTATGCGAAAAGTCAATATAATCGCGCGACCCAAAGTAAAAGACAAGTTGGAAGTACTATGAAGCCTTTTTTATATTATGCTGCTTTAGAAAATGGACTTGTCTCTTCTTCTACTTTTAAAAGTGAAAAAACGACTTTTTATTTTTCAAATGACCAAAGCTATTCCCCAAATAATTATAACGATATTTATGCAAATGAAGATATTACTATGTCTGCTGCCATTGCTTTTTCGGATAATGTTTATGCCGTTAAAACTCATTTGTTTTTAGGCACCGATGTTTTAGTCGATACAGCTCATTTAGCAGGTATTAAAGAAGAGCTTGTTGGCAATCCTTCTCTTGCACTTGGAACTAGTGAGCTTAACATGATGGATTTTGCCACAGGATATACTACTTTAGCTAATGGTGGAAATCAAAAGGAACTTTATTTAATTGAACGAGTTGAAGATTTAAATGGAAATGTTTTGTACCAACATAAGGATAAACAAGATTATGTTTTAAATAGTAATAGTGTTTATATTTTAAATGAAATGCTTACTAGTACAACAAATTCCGCTTACACAGATTATACAACTCCTACCGCTTTATCTTTGGCCTCTAAAATGAGTCGTAAGTATGCTTTAAAAACTGGAACAACAAATACGGACTCGTGGGTTGCTGGATATAATCCTGAGCTTTTAATGATGGTATGGATTGGAAATGATGAAGCAAAAGAGATCGATAGTACAGCTAGTTATTATTCGAAAAACATTTGGCTAGATACAATGGAGGCTTATTTAGAAGGACATGAGGCAGTTTGGTATGAAAAGCCTCAAAATGTTATTGGACTTATTCGTAATGGAATAACTGGTAAAGAAGATTTAGAAGGAAAAAATAGTACTGTATTTTATTATGTTAAAGGAACTGAGATAGCTCCTATTGCTGTAAATAAAGAGGATAATACTTAAAGAATCTCATTTTTAGATTTTTTTGTTTTATACAAATTTAATAATGTACGGGTCTTTTAATGAACAAATGTCACTGCAAATTTCCATGTAATTCAAATTAATAATTTCCTCAAACGTGACATCAAAATTCTTGATAATCGATTTAAAGTTTCATTTGAAGGTTCTCCTACCATTGACTCTTCTATCATGATTAAACCAGTTGAATAAATTAAAGCTTTATTTCTAGCTTCAGAAGTACGTGTAGTAAATAAATCATTTGTTAGATTTGGACAAGTTAAAATTGGCTATTAAAAATGGCTCAAATTTTTGCTTTAAATATTATTATAGAAAGTTAAAAAAATGATTAAATCTAATCATTTTTTTTAATATTAATTGTCATTTGATAATTTCCATTAAGGTCTACTTCATCTAAAGTTATTTGAAAACCTTGTTTTTGCATTTTATCAATCATATCTCGAACTTCATTAATAGCAGTTTTTAAATCTATTCCTTTTTCTTCTTCAACTATTTGCTTATAATTTGGATCTAATTTAATAACAGAATCCATTGGGTCAACAATTTTTTCGGTTGATGTTTCTTTAATTTCTTCAATTTTATTATTTTCTGGAACTTGAGAATCTGAAAATAAAAATGGTATCACCGATTCTTCTTGTGGTTGTTGAGTGACTGGCTCTGATGGAGGTGTTGATGATCCGATATCATCTAAAACCTCTATTTCATCCATTGCAGTATTATCATTTTGAGTAGATGATGGTGTTTCAATCATTTGCATATTTGCGGCTTCATCTTCTAAAAAGTTAAAAAATTTGTTTGGAATATTTCTTGGTTCTTCAGTTTTTATTTCAGACATATTTTCTTTTTGTTCATTTTCCATAGTTTTAACCTCTTTCGTTGGTTCTTTTTGATTTATATCACTAGAGTTGTTAATTATTTTTGTTACATCTGGTGCAATATTTACTAAAGGAACATCTTCATTTATTTCTCCTTTTGCTTTTTTTATTTCTAAATCCAATTGTCGAACAGTAAGGCGCTTTGTGAGAATTTTTTGTAACCATTTTGGTTGTTCTTCTTTTGGTAAAACTAATAAACTTCTGGCATGGCGTTCACTGATTTTTTCCTGTAATAATGCGTCTTGAACTTCAGGTGCTAAATTTAAAAGACGTAATTTATTAGCAATCGAACTTTGACTTACTCCCATTTTTTCTGCAAGTTGTTCTTGAGTCATATACCCACGGTCTAATAAATTTTTATATGATTTTGCTTCTTCAATTGGTGTTAAATTTCTTCTTTGAATATTTTCTACTAAGGCAATTTCAGCACTTTTATTGTCGTCTATATCTGATATAATTGCAGGCACTTGTCTTAATCCTGCCATTGTTGCTGCTTTAAATCTTCTTTCTCCAGCAATAATTTCATATTTATTTCCTAGTCTTCTTAAAACTAAAGGTTGAATAATGCCATGCTGTTTAATTGATTCTGATAATTCTTTTAAACCTTCTTCATCAAATGCTAGTCGTGGTTGAAAACGATTTGGTATTATATCCTCTATTGCTACTTGAAGTACCTTTTGATCTGTATTCACAAAAATCAGCCCCTTACGCCTATTTTATCTATATATCATTTTAACAATAATTTCCAAAATAGGCAATATTAATTTAAAATTTTGTTAAAATTCTAGTTTTTTCTTCCCATTTTCTATTACAAATACTATAATTAATTTATGGTGAATTTCTATGTTTGAAAAATATAAAGGTACAATTGATCTTTTTAAAGTAATTTATGATGAATATCATTATCAAGCGGTATCTTTAGAGGATCTTTATTCTAAGCCATTTATAGAATTAGAAGTATATGGTGTAGATGCTTTGTGCTGGATTACTTTTCAAGGTGAAAAATACTTATTTAAAGAAGTGAAGGACTATGAATATAATATTTGGGGAGAGTTAATTTCTGAAGAATTTGCTAAATTATTTGGATTTCCTTGTGCTTCTTATCGATTTGCAGCATTTGGAGATCGTTATGGTGTGATTACGAAGAGTTTTTTAAAAAAAGGAGAATCTCTTCGCTTGGGAAGTGAAATTTTTCAAAGATTTATTAATCGTTATGTTTTAAAAAACAAGGAAATTCATAATATATTAGATGATCAGCAATTTTTGTCGCTTTATCAAATTCCTCCCTCTTTTTTAAAGCTGGATTCTTATGATCAAAAAAGATATATTTTTAATCATTTAAACAATTTGGATCAAATTTGGTCTATTATTGAAAATAATAAAAAAATTCACGCAGATGAGAGTCAAAACATTATTTCTTCCTTGCTTAATCTTTTAATTTTTGATATTGTAACTTTACAATTAGACCGACATCCGAATAATTGGGGTTATATAAAAAGTGATCAACGTTATTTACCAAATATTCTTTTTGATAATCAAAAGTCTTTTGGACTTGGATATATTAATATGTCTGACAGGGTTTTAGATTTTAAAAATGAGTTAATGAGCAGTCGTTTTACTCAAAATTTAGAAGTCTTAAATCATTATTTATACGATACAGGTCTTAATTTAACACTTTCTGTAGATAACATAATTGATAGTTCTCTTAGAAAAAAAGATAATGCATTAAAAGTATTACAAGATTTGCTTGAAAAATCGGATGAGGATACTTGTAAAAAAATAATTTCTACTATCAATAAAATCCCCAAAAATTTTTTAGAAAATATTATATGTATGTTAGAAGAAAAAAATGGAATAACAATGAATAATAACTTATATTTCTATATTACGAATCTTTTTTCATTGCATTTTTCAAACATCCAAAATATAACTCATTTATATTTGGAAAGGAGTACCCAAAATGAGAAACGAATTTAATGATTTTCTTCCAATTTTTCAAACTTTTTTAGATAAAGGTCTTTCTATTCAAGATGCTTTAAGTTTCATCCTTAATAATAAAAATAGAATAATTAATCAAAATTTATTATTTGATGATTACTATTTTATTTATAATGGTATGGAACTTTATTGTCTTTTTATTCCTAAAAACGATAATGACTATTTATGGTCTATTTATGAAGAACAAGGCTTCTTACCTTTACAATGTAAAAGTGAAAATTTAGGCACTTTAAAAAATGGCGATGCAATAATAGATAATATTTTAAGAGCTGGTCATAAATATGCTGAAACGGGAAATGGAAATAAGGAACTAGCTCGTTCCTTAAAAAAATATCAATTTAATTCTTCTGGATACCATTTAAGATAAATATTATTCAATTTCTTTTTGAAATTCTTTTATATATTTTTTTCTTATTAATGGTAAAACTTGTTCAGTTAATTCTATAGTTGTATCTAAGGTACTTTTAAATGTAGTATCTATAAAACTACATTTTTTTTCTTTCTCTAAAAATTGGTGATAAAAAAAGGTTAATGTATCATTAAATTTATTAATTTTATTAAAATCTGCAATACTATTTAATCCAAAACCTATTCTAGATAAATATTCTTTTTGCAATAAAACTAGAGGATCCATGTAATTTATAATGTGAAAATCAATTGATTGTTTGAATAAAGCTAAATATTTTCTTTGAATTTCCAAATAAGTATTTTTTGAGATTTCTTTATTTAAAAACTGAATATAACAGTGAATTAATTCATTTAATAAACCCCTTGTAAATACTATTCCTTTTATTTGAGAAATATTTTCTAAGTTAGAAGTATTTTCAATTAGTTTTATATCGAAATTTGCTATTTGAAAAAAGTCATATAAACTTTCTATGATTCTTGAATTATCATATTTTGGAGCTCCACTAAAATCGATAACAAAAGATGGATTTGACGAGCATAATTTTTTTAGTTGGAGTAACTCTTGTCTTTGAGCGTTTATCTTTTTTAACTCTTGATAATATTTTTCTTTTCCACAAAACACTTTATCTCTTAAAAAAAGATCTTCTTTTTTACCAAATACAAGTTCTAATGCTGCTTTTAAACGTTTAAAAATAGGTAGATCTTTATTTTCATTAAAAATCAAACTTTTATAAATATTTGTATAATACCATTTTTGTTTTTCTTCTCCTCTTTTAAATGAAGAAAAATCTCTTTGACCATTTTTTTCAAATTTTAAATATAAATCTTCGACATTATTAATTTTATCAGCACATATAACTAATTTGTTTCGTAAAGGAAGTTTTTTTGTTTCTTCGATTGTATGTTGTTTTCTTTCTTCCCAAGATAAAGATTTGTCTGGCTCAGATGCTCCCATAACTAAAGAGGCAATATCCCTACCAAATTCCTTTTCAATATCTTCTATAGTATATTTTGTGTCTTCTACTACATCATGTAAATAACCTGCTGCGATGACACGATCATCAAAGCCATATTGTTCTAAAATCATAGCTACACTGATAGGATGAATTATCATTGGTTTATCAGGTTCACTTTTTCTTTTTTGATCTTTATGAGCTTCAATTGCAAAATATTTTGCTTTTATTTTTATATCCTGTATATTATTAACTTGTAAGTATTTTAAAACAAATTTAGCTTTACTGCTAAGTAATGCTTCAACTTCTGCGTTCATTTTTTCATAATCTGTATCTTTACAATATGTAGGAGCATATCCCATTTTTCCATATTTTTTCTTAATATAATTATATGCTCTTTCAATTTTTTGCTCTAATGTCAATTCCGGATAATTTTTACTTGAATATAAATGTGTTCGTTCAATAGATTTATTTAAATTTGTCGTTCTATCTGCTGAAGATAGAATCTTTCCATAATCATTTCTTGGTGTATATTCTAAACTTGATCGATGATCTTCAATTGCATCTTTCATTATTCTTCTTTGTTCTTCGGTAAAAAATTCTTTTATTTTTTCATCTTCATAAAAAATTTTTGCTGAAAGTATTTCATGTTGATCTTTGTCAATATGATGTCAAGATCATGAAAAGAAGCGATTGTATAAAGCATATCTATGTTTATATTTTGAAATTGACTTGAGAATTCTAGACACCTTCTTATTACATATTTAATGTGCTCTATTCCGTGTCCCTCATCATTTTTTGCATACAAGGGAAATATTTCATTTTCAATGTATTCTTTTAGTTTTGGATTAATATTATTCATTTCTACTCCTTTAATTTATTGATTTCTTTTTTATTTTATCATATGTTCTAGGATATTTCTTATCTGTTTCTTTTTCTTTTATAATGGACATTAAGGTTCTTGTTCCGCCATTATTCGGTAAGTCAAATTTTTCTTGTGTTAGTATTTTGCAATTTAATATCTTCATTGTATTTAATGCTTTTTCTAATTCTTCTTCAAGATTACCTTTCATTACTAGAAAATTTCCATTTACTTTTAAAGCTGGAATATTAAGTTCTAATAAAATCCGTAGTTCTGCAACAGCTCTAGAAGTTACAAAATCATAGTATTCACGATGAGTTCTCGTATAATCCTCTGCCCTACTATAAACTGTTTGAACATTTTGAAGGTGTAATTTTTCAATACATTCATTCAAAAAAGTTATTTTTTTATTATTGCTATCAAGTAATGTAACTTCTAGGTTTGGAAATACAATGGCTAATACAAGTCCTGGAAAACCTGCTCCTGTTCCAACATCTAAAAGTTTACCATTTTGTAAATTTGCAATTTTAACTAAGGTGAAAGAATCATAGAAATGTTTTAGATATACTTCTTCTTTTGTTTTTATTGCTGTCAAATTTGTATGTTCATTATACGTTAAAAGGAAATCAGCATATTCTTCTAGTTGATGAAGCATTGTATCTGTAAGTTTTATATTTAATTTTTTGATTTCTTTTAAAAACTCTTCTTTATTCATCTTTACTATACTCTTTCTTTAAATACACACTTAAAATAGCTATATCAGAAGGATTTACTCCACTAATTCTTGCCGCCTGACCGACTGAAATTGGTCTTACTTTTTCTAATTTTTGACGAGCTTCTGAAGCCAAGTTTTTGACTTTTTGATAATCTATATCTTTCGGAATCATTTTTTCTTCTAATTTTTTCATTTTTTCAACTTCTTTATAGGTCTTTTTTATGTATCCTTCATATTTTATTTGAATTTCTAATTCTTCTTTTGTTTGATTATCTATAGGAATTTCTAAGATTTTTTCTAAAAATTCCATGGTAATTTCTGGTCTTTTTAATAAATTATATAGACTATCTGTTATATTTGGAATTTCTTTTTGGTTTTCTTCAAATATTTCCTTAATTTCTGGGGTGATTTTTAATTTTGTTTCTTGGAGATATTTTTCCCCTTCTTGGATTTTTTGTAATCGATTTTGATAATTTTGATACTGTCTTTCAGTTATACTTCCTACTTTATGAGCATATTCTCTTAATCTTAAGTCGGCATTATCATGGCGAAGGATTAATCGAAATTCAGCTCGTGATGTTAACATACGATAAGGTTCAGCCGTTCCTTTGGTTACTAAATCATCTATTAAAACTCCAATATATGCATCATTTCTCTTTAATATAAGAGGCTCTTTGTTTTCTAGTTTTAAACTAGCATTTATTCCAGCAATTAAACCTTGTCCGGCTGCTTCTTCATAACCGCTTGTACCATTTATTTGGCCTGCGGTAAATAAATTATGGATGATTTTTGACTCTAATGATGGAGTTATTTGAAGAGGGTCTATTGCATCATATTCAATTGCATAGGCATATTTTGAAATCACCGCATTTTCTAGTCCACTTAAACTATGGACCATACGCTCTTGAATATCTCTTGGCATTGATGTTGAAAAACCTTGTAAATACCATTCATCATAATAAAGACTTTCTGGTTCTAAAAATAATTGATGTCTTTCTTTATCTTTAAAACGAACAAGTTTATCTTCAATACTTGGACAATATCTTGGTCCTACTCCTGTTACGAATCCACCGTACATTGCCGATTTATCTAGGTTATCTAAAATAACTTTATGAGTGTTTTCATTAGTATAAATTAGAAAACATTTTTGTTGTTCATTGATTTTATATGCTGGAGGGTTATCAAAAGAAAATGTCCAGTAGGTATTATCTCCATATTCTGGTTGCATTTTTGAAAAGTCAATAGATGCTGCTTTTATTCTTTGTGGTGTTCCCGTTTTTAGACGTTGGATTGTAAAGCCATATTTTTTTAAGTTATCGCTTAAATGATTACTTCTTGGTTCGCCATGTGGTCCTGATGGCGTACTTTCTGAGCCTATTAAAATATTTGCTTTTAAGTATGTTCCGGTTGTTAAAATAACCATAGATGATTCGATTTTTGTCCCATCTGCTAGAACTACTCCTTTTACACTATTCTTTTCCACTATTAAATCTTCTACTGTTCCTTCTAAAATAGATAAATTTGGAGTATTTTCAAGTTCTTTTTGCATGTTTTGTGGATAAGTGATTTTATCTGCTTGAGCTCTTAGAGAACGAACAGCTGGTCCTTTTGAATTGTTTAGCATTTTAATTTGAAAATGTGAAATATCAGCTATTCGTCCCATTATTCCACCTAAGGCATCAATTTCTCTTACAATAATTCCTTTAGCTGTACCGCCAATTGATGGATTGCATGGCATGTCTCCAATATTTTTTTTGTTCATTGTAATTAAAAGGGTTTTATGTCCTTTAAACGCGGCGATATGACTTGCTTCGATACCGGCATGTCCGCCACCAACAACTATTACTTCATAATTCATTTAAATCACTTCTTTTCTAATTTTTTTTCATAATAATCATAATCTCCCGGATATTCTGCTTGAAAACTGCCAATATATTCAAAATTTAATTTTTCTAATAAATTTTTCATTTTTATATTATTATGTTCAATGTCAATTTTTAAAATTTTCGCACGATTTTGTAAAGCTACTTTTTCGGCATATTCTAGTAGTTTTTTGCCTATTTGTTGTCTCCGGTAATCAAGTGATACACCTAATCGATGAATAACATAGGATTTTAAATTTGAACTACAAATATATTTGACATATTCATTTTCAAAATCTTCTGCTACATAAATTACACCTTTTATGATATTATCTTCTTCATAAACATATAAGTTTTCTTTCTTTATATCATTATAAAAATCATCATTACTAGGATATTCATTTATTGTTATTCCCCATTGTGGATTATTCATATTTTTTAATTCAATTTTAATTTTTAAAATCATTTGATTAATTTGTGATAAATCATTTAAACTTGCTAATCTTATCATACAGCTTTCCTACTTTCCTAAACAAAATCTTTTAAAAATATTATCTACCAGTTCTTCTTCATAAGCTTCGCCTATAATTTTTCCTAAGTTTTCCCAAGCATCTTTAATATCTATAGCAAGCATGTCTACGGGGATATCGTTTTTATTTTCTTCCATTACATGACTGATACTTTTTAAAGCTTGCTTTGCTAGAGAAATTTGACGAGTATTAAATAAAAAGCTTAAATCTTTATAACTCATATCTTCTAAAGAAAAACTTTTTAAAATTTCTTCTTTTAAATCATCTAATCCTCTATTTGTTTTCGTACTTCCATAAAGAATTTTTTTCAAAGTTTCTAAATCTTCTATTTTTGAATCTAAATCTACTTTGTTAATAAAAATAATTGCTTTCTGTTTTTCTATTTTTTCTAACAATTTTTTATCGTCTTTTGTTAATTTTTCATTGTTGTTTAAAACCAAAATGGTGATATCTGCTTGTTCTAGAATTTTCTTACTTTTTTCTACACCTATTTTTTCAACAGTATCTTCTGTATCTCGAATTCCAGCAGTATCGATAAAATTTAAATCGATTCCTTTGTATTCAATAGTTCCTTCCACAATATCTCTAGTTGTACCGGATATATCTGTTACTATTGCTTTATCTTCTTCTAATAATGCGTTTAACAAAGATGATTTTCCTACATTTGGTCTTCCTATGATTGCAATATTTATTCCATTTTTTATTTTTTTGCTATTTTCAGATTCTTCGACTATTTTTTGTAATTCATTTTTTATTTCAGTTAAAACTGGAGTAATATTTTCTTTGGTAATTTGTAACTCATCAATATATTCTGGATAATCAATATTTACCTCAATATTTGCAAGTAAGGAAACCATTTTTTCTCGCAAGTCTTGTATTAGTTTTGTTGTTTTGCCACTTACACCATTAATTGCCATTTTTCTTGCATTTTCATTTTTAGCTTCTAATAAATCTTCAATACTCTCTGCTTCTAATAAATTAATCCGCCCATTTAAAAAAGCTCTTTTTGTAAATTCACCAGGTTCTGCTTGTACTGCTCCATTTACATACAATAATTCTAGTATTTTATTAGCTGTTATATTTCCTCCATGACAATTTATTTCTACTACATCCTCTTTTGTATAGGTTTTTGGAGCACGCATGAGCATTACTAATACTTCATCTATTACATTATCACCGTCTTTAATAAATCCGTAATGAATTGTATGAGATTCTGCATTTTTGAATTTTTTATTTGTAAAAATTTTACTAACAATTTCTACTGCTTCTGGTCCGCTTACTCTAACTATATTGATAGCTCCTACTCCAATACTATTGGTTGAAATTGCGGCAATTGTTGAATCCATAATATCACTTCCACTCGCGGGTATTATATCATTATTTTGTTTATATGTAAAAAAAATTATTTCCCGGGAAATAATTATTAAAAAAAACAGATTACTCTGCTTTTATTACTATATGACGATGTGGTTCTTCTCCTTCACTTACTGTTGAAACTCCTTTAAAATTTGCTAATTTATTATGAATTATTCTTCTTTCGTAAGAGTTCATATCTTCTAAAATCACATCATTCTTTGTTTGTCTTACTTCTTTAGCCATTTTAATTGCTAGTCTTTCTAAGTTTGCAATTCTTTTTTCTTTATAATTTTCAACATCTAACACTATTTTAGGATGAACATGCCAATCCATATTTATTTTTGCTTTTACTAAAGTTTCTAAAGCTTTTAAAGTTTGTCCATTTTTTCCAATTAAAATTGGATTATTATCTGAGTACATAGTAATATTAAATATTTCTTCATTAATACTCGTTTCAAACTTTACTTCTAGTCCTAATCCTTCAATGATTTCTTTTAAATAATTTTTTATTTCTTCTAGAATCTCTGGATAAGAAATTGCAGACACTTGATATA
The DNA here is from genome assembly GCA_944371545.1 of uncultured Bacilli bacterium. Lineage (GTDB taxonomy): Bacteria > Bacillota_I > Bacilli_A > RF39 > UBA660 > Ventrenecus. The sequence continues at coordinate 28,331 of CALVXT010000001.1, forward strand.
GTTTTCCTTTAAATAATCCGCCCTTTTTTTCTTCAGTTGTATAATAAATTTTGTCTGTATGAAGAAGATTTTTTGCTTCTTCTACTGCTTCAATTAACGTTTTAGCTTCTACTACCGTTGGCATTTTACTTCACTTCTTTCTTTTTCTTTTTTGTGTTATCCTTTTTTTCTTTATGTTTCACATCAATAACTTTTGGATCTTTTTGTTCTTTTGCTAAGATCTTTTTTATAACATAATTTTGAACTACTGAGAATCCATTAATTATAATCCAGTAAAATGCAATTGCAGTTGGTAAACTAAATGAGGCAATGGAAATACTTATAATCATAAACATTACCATAAAATTCATTTGTTTCATCATTTCATTATTTTGATTACTTTTCATTGTATTTCTAAATGAAAGATATGTTGTTGCAACAATTAAGAAAATTAATACAATATAAATGTATTGCCCTTCTGCTAATCCTTTCCATGGTGTCATACCAAGATGCATACCAAATAATTCTCCTTCAAATATTGCTGGCACTTCATTAATTGCTGCTAAAAATGCAAAGAATAAAGGAATTTGAATTAATGCTACTAAACATCCAGAAACTGGATTAATTTTGTATTTTTGGTAAACCATCATCGTTTCTTGACTTTTTGCCATCATTGAATCACTATCAGTTCTTCCAGCATATTTTTTTTCAATTCTCGCTATTTCAGGTTGAGCTTTTTGTAAATTTGTTGATTGTCTCATACTTTTAATTGATAATGGCATCAATACCAAACGAATTAAAAGTCCAACAACCATTACGGAAATACCAAAATTGTTAAATAAAAATCCAACTTGTAAAATAATAAATGCTAGTGGTCTAACTAAAATAGCTTCCCATAAGCCATCATATTTATTTGAAGTTAAAGTAAATTCTTCACAGGTTGGTAACTCATTAACTGGTGTCTCCATTTGGTCTGCATGACTCTCATAGATTTTATACAGTTCTGAATCTTTTTCTGGTTGACATAAAATATTTTTTTGAACACTTTGACCAGTCACTTCATTTACTAAAATATTCCCATTTTCATCTTTTAAATAATTATCTGATCCACAGCCACTTGTTAGAAAAATCATTCCTAACAAGATTAAAGCTAAAATTTTATTTTGTTTTTTCATGTTTGCTCCTTTGTTTCATTAAATTTAGAAAGCTTTCTTGCATTTCTTTAAAGTTTAAATCACGAACACTTTCTTTCATTATTATAATATAATCTTCATTGTACTTCAAATCTTTTTTCCATTCATCTAAGATAAATCTCATTCTTCTTTTTAGCTTATTTCTAGTCACTGCGTTACCAAGTTTTTTTGATACAGCGATTCCATAATGTGGAAAAGTATATTTTCCTTTCCTTATATATATAGAAAAGTTTTTATTTTTTATATATCTTTCATTTTTAATGATTTCTGAAAATTCTTGATGAGATTTTATCATTTCTATTTTCTTCAAAAAAATGCTCCTTTCTTTCATATAAAAAAAGCCACATAAAAGATGTGGTTTTTACTTACATAGTTTTTTACGTCCTTTTTTTCTTCTACTTTTTAAAATGTTTGTTTCTTTACGAGCAAAAAATCCATGTTTCTTTGCTTTTTTACGTTTATTTGGTTGATAAGTTCCTACCATAGTTCTTCCCTCCTTTTTCCTAAAGCTCCCTTATTATAATATTAAAATCTAGAAAAAGTCAACAATTAGTGTATTATATAGGAAATTGTGAATAATTGTCCACATATGCTATAAGCATTTTTTTCTTTATTTTCGTCACTTTTTCTTCAGTTATAAACATATTCACAGTATGTGGATAATTTATTTTCACATTATCCACTAATTCACATTAAAAATTTTTTTGAAATGTTGATAATGTGGATAAGTGTATTTTTTTCTTTTATTATCTTGGTTTCTTTTGTTGATAAGTTGTGAATAGTGTGTTAGTATACATTTTAGTCTTTTAAATTGAAAGAAAAAAGTGTAGAATATTGTTGACAAATGTTAAAGCGGGGTGGTTTCATGGGCGAAAAAGATCTTTGGCAATCTGTATTAGACGAGATATATCCAGAAGTTAATACCGCTTCTTTTCATGCTTGGTTTAATGATTTGAAGTTGATTAAAATACAAAATAATAAGGTTTTTATTCAAGTGCCTATGGAAATACATAAACGTATTTTAACCCAAAATTATTATACTTTATTAGATGATGCTTTTTATAAAATAACAAATCATAATTATGAATTTGAATTTTTATTAAAAGAAGAAGTTGAAACTGAAGAGGAAAAAGAAACAGTCAATGTGGATAATGTGGATAACTTAGTAAATGTTGTTAATACACCGACTGTTACAGTTGAAAGAGAATGGGAATCAAACTTAATTCCTGATTTAAATTTTGATAATTATATAGTAGGGGACTCCAATAGACTGGCTAAAACGGCTGGAATGATTGTTGCTGAACAACCTGGAAAAGTTCATAATCCCTTATTTATATATGGTAAAAGTGGGTTAGGGAAGACTCATTTAATGCATGCAATAGGGAATTATATAGCTACTCACTCTAATAAAAAGGTTTTATACACAACTAGTGAAATGTTTAAGGATGATTATATTAATATTATTAGTAATGAAAATAAAGGAAATAATATTCAGGTTGCTTCAGATTTTAAGAAGAAATATCGTGAAGTTGATGTGTTAATAATTGATGATATTCAATATTTAGTTGGAGCAGAGAAGACTCAACAGGAATTTTTCCATACTTTTAATGCATTACATCAAGCAAATAAACAAATAATTATTAGTTCTGATCGTAGTCCTGATGACTTAAAATTATTAGAAGAGAGATTACGTAGTCGTTTTATGTGGGGACTACCTGTGGATATTTATCCACCGGATTTTGAACTTCGATGTAAAATTATTCGTTCAAAATTAAAAAATACTTCCATTGTTAATAAGATTGATGAAAATGTTATTGAATACATTGCTAATAACTGTCAAAATGATGTTAGATTCCTTGAAGGGGCGGTAAATAGACTACTTGCATATACTGCAATGATTGTACCAGAAGTTGTTGATTTAAACTTTGCTATTGAAGCTTTAGCGGACTTTGTGAATCATAATATTTATACACGTAGTAGTATTGAAGGAATTCAAAAAGCTGTCGCAGATTATTATAAAATCACTGTCGATGATTTAAAGGGAAAGAAAAGAAGCGCAAATATTGCTTATCCTAGGCAAATAGCTATGTATTTATCAAGAACACTTACTGAGGAAAACTTAAATCGTATCGGTTTAGAATTTGGTGGAAGAGATCATTCGACAGTTATCCACGCTTGTGATAAAATAACAAGTGATTTAAAGAAAAATCCTGCATTAGAACAGCAATTGAAGGAGATTCAAAATAAAATGTAATGTGGATAATTTTTATTGATGTGAATAATTATGCACATGAAAATTCGACAAAATCTTTAAGTTTTAAAGGAATTTTAAGAGTTATGCACATTATCCACATCATTAATAATATGAATATATAATTATAAAATAAGAAAGAGGGAAAGATTATGAAATTTGCAATTGAGAAAAACATATTATTAGAAAATTTAAATAATGTTGTTAGAGGGATATCAACAAAGAATGTTATTCCTGTATTAAATGGTATTAAATTTGAATTAAAAGAGGATGGTTTAACTTTAACAGCTAGTGATAGTGAATTAACTATAGAATCTTTTATTGAAAGTAAGTTAATACGTAATATAGAAAGTACAGGTACTATTATTATTAGTAGTAAATATATTTTAGATATTATTCGTAAAATGCCTAGTGATATTATTAACTTTGAAATGATGGATAGTTTAAAAATTAAAATTTATTCAGATTTTAATCAATATAATTTAAATTGTTTAGATCCAACAGAATATCCAGCTATTAAGTTGATAACTCATAAAGATCCTATTGTAATTAAAGCGGATGTTTTAAAAGAATTAATAAATCAAACTTCTTTTGCTATATCTACTCAAGAATTACGCCCTATATTAACTGGTTTAAATATGAAAATTAATGGAGATTTATTCGAAGTTATTGCTACAGATTCTTATCGTTTGGCTAAGAAAAATATTAAATTAGATACTCCTGTAGATACTGATGTAAACATTGTTATTCCAGGAAAAAATATTACCGAGTTAGAGCATATTTTAGTTGATGATGAAGAAGTTTATATGAATGTATTTAATAATCGAGTATTATTTCAATATAAAAATATTAAATTTCAAACAAATATTTTATCAGGAAGTTATCCAAATACCTCTAATTTAATTCCAACAGAATTTGAAATTATTGTACAAACAAAGAAAAGTGAATTTATGGGAGCTGTAGATCGTGCTGCTTTATTGACTCAAGGTAAAGATAAAAATATTATAAAAATGAAGATTGAAAATAAAGAAATGATTATTAATTCATATGCTTCTGAAATAGGTAAAACAGAGGAGAGAGTAGCTATAGATACGGATGAAAAGTCAACAATTGATATTTCTTTCAGTGCTCGTTATATGATGGATGCTTTAAAAACTATTAAAGATGAAGATATTTTAATTCTTTTAAATAATGATGTTAAACCTATAGTACTTAAATCTTTAACAGATGAAAGTTTAATTCAATTAATTTTACCTATAAAAACATACTAAGACTGTCAAATGGCAGTTTTTTGTTTTAAAAATTAATAAATTTAAAATTTGTTTTCTTTTTTTCGACATTTTTTTTCTCTTTTATATGGTAGGGTAAGAACAATTTTCATATGAATGGGGGAAAAATTATGCAAACACAATATGAAATTAATGATGAAACTATGGCAATTTTAACTATTGATAAAAATTATTCAGAAGTTTATGAGATGAATGACCATTATATTGTTGAACAGGCTTCAAATAAAATTATGGAAGATAGTTGTCGTTATTTCGGGAGTTCTTTAGAGGGGAGAAGGAAAGGTACGGAATATATGATTGGAGTTAACTATAAAGCTCCAATTATTGTGGAAGAATCTAAAGAAATTATTTTTTTTCCAACTTCTAGTACTCGAGAAAATAGTAATTGGATTCGTTTAAAATATATTAAATCTTATTACCGTGATGGTGATGTCATTTTTATTGTTTTTGAAAATGGTACAAAAATTGCTATAAAAACGTCTTATGGAATTATCGATAATCAAGTTTTACGAGCTACGCGGTTAGAAAGTGCTTTAAGAGGGCGAAAAACATCAAAAAAAACTGTTATGTAGGCTTCTTTTGTGATATAATGTATATAGGTATAGGAGTATTAGTATACCTATATTTTTTCTATAAATAAAAATTAAGGGGCAAAAATATGAGGATTGATGTTTTAAAGTTATATAATTTTAGAAATTATAATCGGTTAACTATATCTTTTCATCCAAATCTTAATCTTATTTATGGAAAGAATGGTTCTGGAAAAACAAATTTAGTTGAAGCTATTTATGTTTTAGCTTTAACAAGAAGTTTTCGCTTAGTAGGGGATAAAACGCTTATTTTAGATACAACTTCGATGTGTAAGATTGAGGGAACTGTTTTTAATACATATAGTACAAATTATCAAATTTTGCTGAGTAAAGAAGGAAAAAAAGTTCAAATCAATCATGATAAAGTTGCTAAAATATCAGATTATGTTTCTAAAATTCCTATTGTTTTGTTTCATCCAGATGATTTAAGATTTATTAAAGATACTCCAAGTACCCGGAGAAAGACAATAAATATTTCTATTTCTTTATTGGATTTGCCTTATTTACGTTATTTAAATCTTTATAATAAGTTATTGAAACAAAGAAATGCTTATTTAAAGCAAATGAGTGTTAATGGAAATTCTTCTTCTGATTATCTTACTATTTTGACAGATAAACTTATTCAGTATGGATGTTATATTCATAAGAAAAGACAAGAATTTTTAGTAAAAATTAATTCTTATATTTCTTCTTTTTATGAGAAAATTACAGGAATTAAAGGTTTAACATTAAAATATGTTTCTTCTTATAATGATTTAAATAGCGATGAAATAAGGAATTTGTATGAAAAGTCATTATCTAAGGATTTAACTTTTGGAAAAACCGCTATTGGAGTTCATATGGATGATATAAAGTTTTATTTGAATGATAAAGATTTAAAAGAATACGGAAGTGAAGGTCAGCAAAAAAATGCGATTATTGCTTATAAATTTAGTGAAATAGAGGTATTTAAAGAATGTAAGGGATATTATCCAATATTAATATTAGATGATTTGTTTAGTGAATTAGATGAGGAAAAAGTACAAAATATTTTAAGTTTATTAAAAACTGAAATTCAAACTTTTATTACGACAACGGATGTGGATAAGCTTTCTTTTTTACCTTATCTTTCTTATAAACAAATTCATATTCAGAATGGAAAAGTAGTGGAGGAGAGTGAACATGAAAGAAGAAAATAAAGGAAATTATGGCGATAGCGATATTCAAGTCTTAGAAGGATTGGAAGCTGTACGTAAACGTCCAGGAATGTATATTGGTAATACGAATGAAGCTGGTTTACATCATTTGGTCTGGGAAATTGTGGATAACGCAGTTGATGAAGCTTTAGCTGGTTATTGCGATGATATTGAAGTTGAAATAGAAAAAGGAAATGTTATTACTGTAAAAGATGATGGTCGTGGTATGCCGACTGGTATGAATGAAAAAACGGGTTTATCTACTATCGAAACAATTTTTACAGTATTGCATGCTGGCGGTAAGTTTGGTGGCGGTGGCTATAAGGTTTCTGGAGGACTTCATGGTGTTGGAGCTAGCGTAGTTAATGCTTTATCTGACTGGTTAGAAGTTCGTGTTTATCGTGATGGTAAAGTCTATTATCAAAGATTTGAAAATGGAGGACATCCAGTTGAACCTTTAAAAGTAATTGATGAATGTAGTGTAGATCGTACTGGAACTACAGTTACTTTTCATGCTGATCCAACTATGTTTGAAACTACTGTTTATAATTGGGATACATTATATAAAAGACTACAAGAAATGGCTTTTTTAAATAAAGGTATAAGAATTACTTTGATTGATCATCGTGAAGATGAAAGGAAAGAGATTTTCCATTATAATGGTGGAATTATTGAATATGTACAAATGCTTAATAAACATAAACAGCCTTTATTTGATGATGTTGTTTATGTAGAGGGCAGAGAAGAAGATATATTGATTGAAGTAGCTATGCAATATAATGATAGTTATAATGCAGCAATTTATTCTTTTACTAATAATATTCATACAACTGAGGGTGGTACTCACGAAGATGGTGCCAAGCAAGCTTTAACGAGAGTTATTAACAACTACGCTAAGCAAAATAAGCTTTTAAAAGATAATGATGATAGTTTAACAGGCGAGGATGTTCGTGAAGGAATTGTCATGATTGTTTCTTGTAAGCATCCAAATCCTCAATTTGAAGGACAAACTAAAACAAAATTGGGAAATAGTGAAGTTAAAAAAATAGCTAGCGATGTATTTGGTAATGGTTTAGAACGTTTTTTAATGGAAAATCCTGATGCAGCAAGAGTAATTGTCGAGAAATGTATGACTGCTTCTAGAGCTAGACTTGCAGCTAAAAAGGCAAGAGAGTTAACCAGAAGAAAAGGCGATTTAGATATTACAAACTTTTATGGTAAATTGTCTGATTGTAAGAGTAAAGATCCTTCTGAATGTGAAATTTTCTTAGTCGAGGGCGATAGTGCAGGTGGTTCTGCTAAAAAGGGTAGAAATAGTATGACTCAAGCCATTCTTCCTTTGCGAGGAAAAATATTAAATGTTGAGAAAGCACGTTTAGATAGAGCTTTATCTAATGAAGAAATTCGAACTATTATTACTGCTTTTGGTACAGGAATTGGCGATGAGTTTGATTTATCTAAGTTAAGATATAATAAAATTATTATTATGACAGATGCCGATGTCGATGGATCACATATTCGTGTTTTGTTATTAACCTTATTTTACCGCTTTTTTAAGCCTATTGTTGAAGCAGGACATGTATATGCTGCACAACCTCCATTATTTAGTATTAAACATGGTAAAACCATTAAATATGTTTTAACAGAAGAAGAAAAGAATGAATATATTTCAAGTTTACCATCTTCTACTAAATATGAAATTGGTAGAATGAAGGGGTTAGGTGAAATGAACGCTGATGAGTTATTTGAAACAACTATGGATATAGAAAAACGGACTTTAAGACAAATAACTGTTGATGATACAATTGCTGCAGATGAAATTTTTTCAACACTTATGGGGGAAGAGGTTGAACCTAGACGTAAGTTTATTGAAGAAAATGCTCAATATGCGGATTTGGATATTTAGGAGGTAAACTATGGATCGTTTAGAAAAAAATAATATTGTTACAGAAGTTAGTAAATCTTTTGTTGATTATTCTGTAAGTGTTATAACCTCGCGTGCTTTACCGGATTTACGAGATGGTTTAAAACCTGTTCACCGAAGAATTTTATATTCTATGTATCAATCTGGTTATACTTATGATAAACAACATAAAAAATGTGCTCGTATCGTTGGAGATGTCATGGGTAAATTTCACCCTCATGGTGATTCTTCAATATATGATGCATTAGTACGTATGGCTCAGGATTTTAGTTATAGATATCCACTTATAGATGGACATGGAAACTTTGGTAATATGGATGGAGATGGCGCAGCTGCAATGCGTTATACTGAATCTAGATTGGCTAAAATTTCCGCAGAATTACTAAGAGATATTAATAAAAATACTGTGGATATGACTCCAAACTTTGATGAATTAGAAGAGGAACCTGTTGTTTTACCTAGTAGATTTCCAAATATATTGGTAAATGGTACAATGGGTATTGCTGTTGGTATGGCGACGAATATTCCTCCACATAATTTGGGTGAAGTAATTGATGGATGTGTTGCTTATATTGATAATCCTGAAATTGATACACTTGGATTGATGCAATATATAAAAGGACCAGATTTTCCAACTGGTGCAACGATTTTAGGTAATAGCGGTATTAAAAAAGCATATGAAACTGGAAGAGGAACAATTACTATTCGTAGTAAGGCTAATATAGAAGAGAAGAATGGCCGTTTTCAAATTGTTTTTGAAGAAGTTCCTTATGGTGTAAATACTTTAGAATTAAAAAATAAAGTTGCAGAATTAGTTCATAATAAGGTAATTGATGGAATCGCAGATTATCATTCAGATTTAAAAGATGGAATTAAAATAACTATTACTTTAAAGAGAGATGCTAATCCTCAAGTTGTTTTAAATAATTTATATAAACATACTTCTTTTCAAATTTCTTATGGAATCATTTTGCTAATGATTGATCAAGGAGTTCCTAAAACATTAGGGTTAAAGGACATTATTAGTAAGTATATAGATTTTCAAAGAGAAGTTATTGTTCGTAGAACTCGGTTTGATTTAGAAAAAGCTGAAGCACGTGTTCATATTTTAGAAGGATTAAAAATAGCTTTAGATCATATCGATGAAGTTATTAAGATTATTCGTGGTAGTAGAACTGATGTTCAAGCTAAAGAAGCTTTAATGAGTCGTTTTGGGCTTTCAGAGATTCAAAGTGATGCAATTCTTGAGATGAGATTACGTCGTCTTACTGGATTAGAAAAAGATAAAATAGAAGCTGAATTGGCTGAATTATTAAAGAAAATTGAAGAATACAAAGAAATTTTAGCTAGTGATGAAAAAGTTTTAGCAATTATTCGTGCTGAATTATTAGAAATTAAGGAAAAATATGCTGATGAACGTCGTACAAATATTGATATGACTGCTATTGAGTATATTGAGGATGAATCTTTAATTCCTGAAGAAAATATTATGATTGCTTTAACAAACAAGGGATATATTAAGAGAACAACTACAGATACTTTTAAATCTCAAAATAGAGGTGGTGTAGGTGTTAAGGGAATGGCAACTAATGAAGAGGATTTTGTAGAGCATTTACTTAACTTATCCACTCATGATTATGTATTGTTCTTTACAAATAAAGGTAAAGTATATCGTTTAAAAGGATATGAAATTCCAGAGTTTAGTCGTCAATCTAAGGGAATTCCAGTTATCAACTTATTACAAATAGATAAAGATGAGTCTATTAATTCTATGATTAAAATTACTAAGGATGATGAATCTAAGTTCTTGTTATTTGCGACTCGTAAGGGAATTGTTAAGAAAACTGCTTTGGAGGAATTTGAAAATATTCGAACAAATGGTAAAATTTGTATTACATTACGGGAAAATGATGAGTTAATTAGCGTTCGTAAGACTAAAGGTAATGATATGATATTACTAGGTTCTAGTTCAGGCAGAATGGTTAAGTTTAATGAATCGGAAATTCGTGTAATGGGAAGAACCGCTAGTGGTGTACGAGGAATTAATTTAGACGGTAATGTTTGTATTGGAGCAGAAATTGCTACTGATGATGATAAAATATTGATTGTTACTGAAAAAGGATACGGAAAACAAACAAATGTTCGCGAATATAGACAGACAAGTCGTGGTAGTAAAGGGGTTAAGGCATTAAATATTACTGATAAAAATGGTTCTATAGCTGCCTTTAAGTTAGTTGGTGAAAATAACGATGTAGTTATTATTACAAATACTGGAATGTTAATTCGATTGCCATTAGATCAAGTTTCTACTTTAGGTCGTGTAACTCAAGGTGTACGTTTGATTCATTTAAAAGATAATCAAAATGTAGCGACGATTAGTATAGTTGAACATGAAGAAAAAGAATTGGTTAATCAAGAAGAAGAATCAGAGTCTTAATAAACTGATTCTTTTTTTATGTTTCACGTGAAACATTAGTATTTTGAATTTAATGTTTATAACCAATGTTTCACGTGAAACTATATTTAATTTGTTTTAAATATCTTGAATGTGTATAAGTTATATGTTCCACGTGAAACATATCTAAGTTTTACTGATTTTATTTATATGTAATAAAATCAATTTGTTAATAATTATCTTTGTTTTAATATATTATTTTGAATTAATATCATTTTTATATAAGTATATAATTTGTTTTTTTCTTCAATATTATTTATTTTAAATGAAGTGTTTATAACTCATGTTCCACGTGAAACATATATGTTTTTTTATGAAATTATTTTTTTATAAATATTTTTTATAAATTTCTTTTTTTTGTTTCCACTGTTGATAACAATGTTTCACGTGAAACGTTGGATAAAATTTATTTTAAAATTTTGTTTATTTTTTACTAAAAATTTTAATACTTTTTTATATTATAGTGAATATGTGTATAAGTTTTATATTTTTCGTTAGTAAATAAGAATATTTCTTTATTATAAAAATGATTCAATCATTTATTATTTTTTTGTAATAATAATTTGCTTCGTTTTTTTAGTTGTGAAAATTTCAAAATAAATATTTCCCGGGAAATAATTTTGATGTTTATAACCCGATGTTTCACGTGGAACATATGAAAAAATGTTTTTTTTTGAAAGTTTATAACTATTTTTAGAAAAAATTAAGACATCTTTTAAAAAAATCATTATTTATTTGGAATTTCACAATGTTTCACGTGAAACGTTATAAAATATGTTGAAACTATGATTCTTTTTTGATAAAATTAATACGTGCAACAAATATATTGTAATCTGGTCAGGATCGGAAGATAGCAGCCACGTCAATCCCTGTTTGTGTGCACTTTTTTTATGGAGGAAAATCATGGATAGTTCTTATATAGATGTTTGTATTGAGGAAGCTAAACTTAGTTATCAACAAGGAGATGTACCCATTGGGGCTGTAATCGTTCAAAATGGTAAGATTCTTGCTAAAGGGCATAATACTCGAGAATTTAATCACGATATTTTAGGACATGCTGAGATAAATGTTATCAGAGAGGCATCTAAAATCTTGAAAAGATGGAATTTAGCTGATTGTGAGCTTTATGTAACTTTAAAACCTTGTTCAATGTGTACTGAAATTATCAAACAATCTCGAATTTTAAAGGTTTTTTACTTACTTGATAAATTGGATTATAAAAAAGAGTTTTCTAAAAGTGAATTTTTTAAAATTGAAAGTAGTAAAAACGAACAAATGTATCATAAAATGATTAGCGATTTTTTTAAAGATAAAAGGTAAGCTTTATGATATAATGATATTTAGAAATTATTAGATATTTTTTTATGAAAGCGGGGTTTTTATGGAGTATAAGGTTTTGTATCGTAAGTATAGGCCAACATGTTTTAAAAATATTGTAGGTCAAGAATATACAGTAAAGATGCTTCAAAATGCTATTATCCACAATAAAATTGCTCATTCGTATTTATTTACTGGTCCACGTGGTACAGGTAAAACGAGTACAGCTAAGGTTTTTGCCAAGACAATTAATTGTGAACATTTAGTTGATGGCGAAGCTTGTGGAAAGTGTAATGCTTGTTTATCTTTTGAACAAAGTCCTGATATAATTGAAATTGATGCTGCTTCTAATAATGGAGTGGATGACATTCGTGAGCTTATTAATAATGTGAAGGTAGCTCCAACAGAAGGAAAGTATAAGATTTATATTATTGATGAGGTTCATATGATGACAACAAGTGCTTTCAATGCTTTGTTATTAACGTTGGAGGAACCTCCAGCTCATGCTATTTTTATAATGGCAACTACGAATGTTGAGAGTGTTCCGATAACTATTTTATCTCGTTGTCAACGTTTTAATTTTAAGAAATTTTCTCTTGATGATTTAATCAAGCAAATTCGTTATGTTTGTGAACAAGAGAAGATATCTATAACTGATGAAGCCATCACAGAAATAGCTTATTTATCTGAAGGGGGAATGCGTGATGCTTTAAGTTTACTTGATCAGTTATCTTCTTTGGGAGAAGAGATTACTATTGATAGTATTTTAACTAATTATGGCTCTATTTCTATGAAATTTATTCGTGATTTATTAGAAAATGTTGCAAATCATAACATTTCTTTGGTTCATGAATCTTTACAAGAATTAGCAAATACATCATCAGATTATAAAGTGTTTATTAAAAAAATTATTCAACAGTTGTCTGATATTGCTGTATCTATAGCAACGGATACTTATACAGGAAATTTTAGTTATTCACAGATAAAAAATATTATATTTGAGTTGAATGATTGTTTAAATAAAATTAATATTAATATTAATCCGTTTGTTTTAATTGAGATGATTTTGTTAGGCTCTTATGAAGAAAAAAATGTGAAAAATGTGGATAACTACGCTGAAAATGTGCATAAGATATTAGAAAAAAGTATTGAAGAAGAGAAAAAGGAGCAAAATTCAGTAAAAATAGAAGAAAAAGTTGATGATTCTTCTAATGAAAATAAATTGCAAGAGGAAGAGTATATAAGAAAGATGGTTAAAATTCGTGTGAACAACTGTTTTTCTGAGGCTAAAAAAGAATCATTGAAATTATTTCAGTCAGTTTGGGAAAAAGTTCTTGATGATGAAAATGTTACCCCAAATATTAAATCTTTTGTTTTGGATTCAACTGTTGTAGCAGCCTCTGATAAATATTGTATTTTGTCTTCTAAATTGGAAAGTACGGTTTATTTAATTAATAAGAATGTTGATAAGATTTCTTTAGAATTGCAATCTTATTTTGAAAATCCTGTTTATTTTGTTTCATTAAGTGAGGCAGAATGGAAAAAGGAAAAACAGGAATATGCTAAAACGATTAAAAATGGTGGAAAATATAGTGTTATATCTGAATCAGAACTTGAAGAATTAAAACCTAAAGTTCAGTCAGAACTTGAAGAAATTGCCACAAATGTGTTTAATCGTGATAAAATAGAAATGGTTTAAAAGAAAAGGAGAGATAATCGTTATGAATATGCAAAGTATTATGGCACAAGCTCAAAAAATGCAAAGAGATTTACAAAAAAAGAAGGAAGAAATTAATGCTCAATTATTTCCCGGGAAATATGAGTTTGTTGAAGTGACGTTAAATGGTAAGAAAGAAATGGTAAGATGTAAGATTGATAAAGAGCAATTGGATGCTTCAGATATTGAACTTTTAGAAGATTTTATTGTATTAGCAACAAAAGATGCAATTCAAAAAATTGATAAAGAATTTCAAGCAAAAATGGGACAATATGCTGGAATGTTAGATGGTTTGATGTAAGATGGGAGTTTATCCAAAAAATTTTGAAGCATTAGTTGAATCTTTAAAGAAATTTCCAGGTGTTGGTGAAAAAAGCGCTGAAAGAATGGCCTTATCTATATTGGATATGTCTTTGGAAGATATTGAGTTGATGAGGGAAGCTCTTTTAAATTGTAAGAAGGATTTACATCCTTGTTCCGTTTGTGGTTATTTAACAGATCAAGAAGTTTGTCCTATTTGTTCTGATGAATCAAGAGACAAAAATTTAATTTGTGTTGTTGAGGATTATAAAAGTGCTTTTGCTTTTGAAAAAGTAGGAAATTTTAAAGGTGTTTATCATATTTTAAATGGTCTTATTTCCCCAATGCTTAATAAAGGAGCTGAAGATATTAATCTATCTTCTTTGGGGCGACGAATTGAGAATTTAAAACATCCTGAACTTATTTTGGCTTTAGGTAGTTCACTTGAAGCTGAAACTACTATTTTATATATTAAAGAAATTTTTAAATCTAAAGATGTTACAATAAGTCGACTTTCGCATGGAATTCCTATGGGAGCTGAGATTGAATACTTAGATATGATGACTTTAGATAAAGCCTTGTTTGATCGAAAAGTTATATCGGAATAAAAATCCGATTTTTTTCATATCTTTTATTAGGAGATAAATGCCTATGTTAAAGAAAATCTATGTTGTAATAAAGAAAATTGTTTTTGCTTTTTTAATGCTTTATGGATTAAATTATTTTATTTCATCTTTACAAATTTATATACCCATAAATGTTATTACTGTTGGTGTAGTTAGTTTATTAGGTATTCCGGGGCTTTCTTCTTTAATTATTTTATATTTTATAGTAAAATAATCTTGGGTGAGAAATTGTGGATAACAAAATTTTTCAAGAACTTGTTCATGCTTATCATGAGAATAAATTAGCTCATGCTTTTTTGATTGAAACAAATGATAAAGAAAAATGTTATCAAACGGTTATTCAATTTTTAAAAGTTTTAAATTGCGCGGAGGAATTTAAAGACAATTGTACATCTTGTAATTTATGTCATCTATTTGATACAAATGCTTTACCTAGTTTGCTTACCATTTATCCTGATGGTCAGAATATAAAAAAAGAACAAATTTTAGAATTAAAAAGAGCATTTCAAACAAAACCTGTTTTTTCTAAATATAATATGTATGTAATTATGGATGCCGAAAATTTAAATTCTTCAAGCGCGAATACTATGTTAAAATTTTTAGAAGAACCTGAAGAGTATATTATAGGATTTTTTATTACTAATAATAAAGAAAATGTTATTGATACCATTAAAAGTCGTTGTCAGATACTTTTAGATTATTATGATGTAGATGAAATGGGAGATATTCCTTTAGAATATCAGGAGATGGCTTTGCATTATGCTTTAGAGCTTGAAACGACTCATGAAGATACTTTACTTTATAATAAAGATACTTTGCTTCCTTTTATAAAAGATAAAAAAAGTGCTTTTTGGTTATTTAAATCGTTATTAGAACTTTATGAAAATTTATATTATGCTTCTTTACATATAAGTGAGTTAAAAGAACAAAATGAAGGATTTCGATTTTTATTAAAAAAGGATTCGAATTATTTTTTGAAAAAAATTCATGTAATTATGGAAATTTTGGATGAATTAAATTATAATTTAAATATTTCTTTAGTTTTGGATCGGTTTGTATTAGAAGAAGGTGAATAGAATGAATGTTTATGGTGTAGTTTTCCAAGATCGTGGTAAAGTTTATTATTTTAATGGACAACATTTACGAATTCCTAATCGAGTTACTGTTATTGTAGAAACAGAAAAAGGTGAGCAATTTGGAAGAGTTGTTAGTAAGTTGGATAAAGAAAAAGCTTTAAAATATAAGAACGAATTAAAAAATGTATTGCGAATTGCTACAAAAAAAGATTATGAGCAATATTTGAAAAATTTGAAGGATGCCGATGAAGCTTTAAAAAAGGCACGTGATTTTAGTCGGGAATTAAATTTGAGTATGAATTTTATTGATGCTACTTTTACTTTTGACCGTAAGCAATTGCTTTTTAATTTTTTTGCTGATGATAGAGTAGATTTTCGTGAACTTGCTAAGAAATTAGCTGGAGTATATCATACGAGAATTGAGTTGAGACAAGTTGGTGCTCGTGATAAGGCTTTTCATGTTGGTGGAATAGGTATTTGTGGTCGAGGTTTATGTTGTGCTAATTATTTAACACATTTAGAATCGGTAACTATGAATATGGCCAAAAATCAAAATTTGGCTTTAAATCCTTCAAAAATTAATGGGGCTTGTGGAAGATTGTTGTGTTGTTTAGCTTATGAAGATGAACAATATGTTGAGGCTTCTAAAGATATGCCAAGTGTTGGTGAGGATGTAGTGACTCCTTATGGAAAAGGTAAAGTTAAAAGTGTTGATATTTTGAATCGAAAGTATAAAGTTTTAATAAATGATGAACTAAAGGAAATTTGCCTAGATGATGAAAAAGCAGCTTAATTGGTTGTTTGATTATCCAAATTTAAAAATATATCAATATCAAGAAGGGTTTAAGTTTTCTTTAGATTCAATTTTGTTAGCAGAATTTGCTACGATTCGAAAATCAGATGAAAAAATACTTGATTTATGTACTGGAAATGGAGTAATACCTATTCTATTACATTTTAAATATCAAAAAAATATAGTAGGAGTAGAACTTCAAAAAGAAATTGCCAGTTTAGCTAGAGATTCAGTAAAGGAAAACGGTATGGAAGATGCTATTTCCATTATTGAGGATAATGTTTTAGAGTTGAAAAATTATTTCCCGGGAAATAATTTTGATGTTGTTCTTTCAAATCCTCCTTATTTTAAGTTTCATCATCCGAATTTTGTGAATCAAAATTCTTTAAAAAGTATCGCTAGACATGAAGTTACTATTTGTTTAGAACAATTAATTGAAATGGCTAGTTATTTACTAAAAAATAAAGGAAGGTTTTATTTAGTACATATTCCAGAGCGATTGGATGAAATTATTGTTTATGCAAATAAGTATGGATTTGGAATAAAAAAAATTCAATTTATTCATTCTAAAATATCTGAGCCACCTATCATTGTATTGGTAGCTTTAGTAAAAAATGGTAGATTTGGTTGTCGAATCTGCCCTCCACTTTCTATTGAGGGAGTAGAGTCTTATCAAAATTTATTTAAGAATTGAGGAATGTTATGAAGATGATTGTTGGTTTAGGAAATCCTGGTAAGGAATATGAGAATACAAGACATAATATTGGTTTTATGGTAGTGGATTCGTATATTGATGATTTTAAGTTAGAAAATAAATTTCAGGCGATGGTTTCTAAAAAAAATATTGACGGAGAAGATGTTCTTTTTGTAAAGCCAATGACTTTTATGAATTTAAGTGGTATAGCAGTTTCTAAAATTGCTCATTATTATAAAATAATCCCAAAAGATATTTTAGTTATTCAAGACGATTTGGATTTACCTTTTGGTTCTTATAAGATTAAAGTTAATAGTTCTTCTGGTGGACATAACGGAATTAAATCCATCATTTCTTCTTTAAATACTGAAAGTTTCTGTCGATTAAAAATTGGTATTTCTCAAGAAAATCGTGGCTCTGTAATCGATTATGTATTGGGAAAATTTTCAAAGAAGGAACTAGAAGAATTGAAAAAGAGTTATTCAAGATATCAAGAAATTTTGAAATATTTTATATGTTATGGAATTGATAAAACGATGAATCAATTTAATTAAAAAGGGGGAAAGTTTGAATGGAACTTTTTGAACGCTTTTCTTTTGAAAATGAATCAGTTATAGAAGGTTTAACAAATGAGTTATCCGTTTTTTACGTGTTAGAAGCTTTTAAAAAAGAGAAGAGGAACATTTTAGTTTTAACAAGTAATCTTTATTTTGCTAATCAATTATTTCGTTCTTTAGAAACCTATACGGATAAAGTTTTATTATTTCCAATGGATGACTTTTTTACTTCTGTGGCTATTGCAGTTTCACCCGAGTTGAAGTTAAAAAGACTAGAAACTTTAGAAAAACTAAAGCAGGGAACTTATATTGTAGTTACAAATTTAATGGGGTATTTACGATTTTTGCCAAATAAAAGTGAGCAAGAATCTTTGGAAGTAAATTTACAAGTTAATATGGATATTTCACGAGATAAAGTGGTTGAAATTTTAGAGTCTTTAGGTTATCAGAGAGATTCAATGGTTACTTCTACTGGAGAATATGCCGTCAGAGGATTCATTGTGGACGTTTTTTTTCATCAAGAAGAACATCCCGTGCGAATTGAGTTTTTTGGAGATACAATTGAATCGATTCGGTTTTTTGATGAAGAGTCACAGTTATCTTTAGAAAATATTTCTTCTATTCAGTGTTCACTTAATGAAGAAATTGTTTCTTCACAACCTAGTTCATTGTATGATTATTTAGGTAAAACGACTTTAATTGCTTTTGATAAAGAGCAAATTCAAAGTAGTTATCAAAAGTTATTGGAAGAGATGACTCATTTTAATGAAGAGGAGAATACACCTGGTAAAAAGCATTTCTGGCTTTTGGAGGAATTGCAACCAGATAAAGAGATTTTTTTGAATCAAATCACAAATTCTTTAAAGGAGAAGAAAATTGTTCGTTTTTCAAGTAAAGAAATTGAGAACTTTCGTAGTGATTTTACAAAATTGCAAACTATGGTGTTACAATATATTCACCAAAAGAAAACAGTTTTATTTGTTTTATCTAAAAGTCAACAAATTAAAGTTATTCAAGACCTTTTTGATGATGTGCTTATTTTAAGGGAATTGAAGCTTCAACCTAATAGAATTCAAATTTATCAAGGAAAGATTAATAGAGGATTTATTTGGGATGATGTAGTTGTTATTAGTGAATATGATATTGAAGAAGTTAAACAAGAAATTGTTTATAAAAATCCAATTCGTATAGGAAAAAAAATTCATGGAATAGATGCTTTGTCTTTGGGAGATTATGTAGTTCATCGAGCACATGGTATAGGTGTTTATAATGGTGTCGTTACATTAAGTAATCATGGTATAAAAAAAGATTATATTCAAATATCTTATTTAGGAAATGATAAAGTTTATGTTCCAGTTGAAAAGATTTCAACTATTTATAAATATAGTGATAAAGATGGTTTGAAGCCTCAGATTAATAAGCTTGGTTCAACTGCATGGCAGAAGAAAAAACAATCTATTCAAAAACGTATTCATGATATTTCTAAAGAATTTATTGAACTTTATGCCAAAAGAAATCAGGTACAAGGAGTTGCCTATATTGATTATCCAGAGGAAGAAGTTTTTGCTCAGAGTTTTCCTTATGAAGCAACTAGGGACCAACAAAGAGCAATTCATGATATTTTAAAGGATTTAGATAGTACGGTTCCAATGGATAGATTGTTGTGTGGAGATGTTGGCTTTGGAAAAACGGAAGTAGCTTTTCGAGCAATGTTTAAAACGATATGTAATAATTATCAGGTTCTTTATTTATGTCCAACAACTATTTTATCTAAACAACAGTATGAATCGGCTTTGGCAAGATTTAAAGATTATCCAGTGGAAATTGCTTTATTGAATCGTTTTACAACTCCTAAGGAAACTAAACGAATTTTGGAGGATTTGAAATCTGGAAAAATCGATATAGTTTTTGGAACACATCGTTTGTTAAGTGATGATGTGAAATTTAAAAAGCTTGGTTTGCTTATTGTCGATGAGGAGCAGCGTTTTGGCGTGACTCATAAAGAAAAGATTAAAAAATATAAAAATGATGTCAATGTTTTAACTTTATCTGCAACACCTATTCCTAGAACATTAAAAATGGCTTTATCAGGACTTCGGGATTTATCAATTATTGATACGCCTCCTGTAAATCGATATCCAGTTCAGACTTATGTTATTGCTGAAAATGAAATGCTTGTGAAAGACGCGATTTATAAGGAATTAGCGCGCGATGGTCAAATATTTATTTTGTATAATCGTATTGAAACAATAGAAGAGGTTCTTTATAGATTACAAAGATTGGTTCCTGAAGCACGTATTCGTTATGCACATGGTAGAATGAATAAACAAGAACTTGATACGATTATGGAAGATTTTGTTGATCATAAATTTGATATCTTACTTAGTACAACAATTATTGAAACAGGTATTGATATTCCTAATGCAAATACTTTAATTATTTATAATGCTGATTATTTTGGATTAAGTCAACTTTACCAATTAAGAGGGCGTGTTGGGCGAAGTAATCGAATTGCGTATGCGTATTTTCTTTATCAAAAACAGAAAACGCTTAATGATATAGCAGTAAAGAGATTGCAGGCTATTCGTGATTTTACAGAATTAGGAAGTGGTTATAAAATCGCGATGCGTGATCTATCTATCCGTGGTGCTGGAGATTTATTAGGTAGTGAACAAGCAGGTTTTGTTGATTCTGTAGGAATTAGTTTGTATATGAAAATGATTGAAGAAGAAATGAAACGATTAAAAGGTGAAGTTGTGATTGAAGAAGATGAACGTAAAGATTCTTTAATAAATGTTGAAACTCATATTGACAAAAATTATGTAGAGGATGAGTCTGTTCGTATAGAAATACATCAAATGATTAATGAAGTTGATTCGGAAGAAAAATTTGAAATAATAAAGAAACAACTTACTGATCGTTTTGGGACTATTACAGAACAAATGGAAATCTATATGTATGAAGAATGGTTTGAAAAACTAGCTTTAAAATTGCAAATTAAAGATGTTCGTCAAACAGAACGTTCACTTACTATTTATTTACCTGAGGAAATTTCTTCAAAAATTAAAGGGGATAAACTTTTTTTGGAAGCATATAATATTAATCCAAAGTTTCAATTGAAGTATGAAAATCGAAAAATTTCTATATCTTTGAATATACTCAATTTAAAGAAGCATTTTATTTATGATGTTGTTCTCTTGCTTCAAAAAATTGTTTTTGATTTAGAAGTATAATTTTATGAAAATTTTACAAAATATTTCTTAGATTGGAGTGAATTTAAGAAGTGAAAGATACTGGCGTGATAAGAAAAATTGATGAATTAGGAAGAATTGTTATCCCTAAGGAAATTCGAAGGAGTTTAGGGATTCGAGATGGTGAAAATTTAGAAATTTTTGTTTCTTCTGATGGTATATGTTTGCAAAAGCATTCTAGATTATTAAATTATCAGGAATTAGCCAATCAATTATGTCTTTTTTCTTATGAAATTATGAATTATAAAATTTTGATATTTGATAGAGAAGAAGTTATTGCATCTTTTCAAAATGAGTATAAACATATTTCTATTAATTCAAAATTAAGTAAGTTGTTGGAAAATCGAGAAACTTATGAGTCAATGAGTAAAGAAAAAATTTTAGAAGAGGTAGAATCTAGTTATTATTTTATATATCCTTTAATTATTTCTACAGATGTTGTTGGATTAATGATTTTTTTGTCTGATTCTACTTTTTCTACTGAACAAAAAAGGTTTTTGCAATTTTTATCAAAATTATTGATTAATAAAATTGATGTTCTTTAGATTGTTATAAAATGTAACTATTCAGACTTTGAAAAAAAATAAAGTGTAAAAAGTAGTGTCAACGATGCTGCTTTTTTTCAGTTATATATGAGAAAATAGTAATAGATAAGGATAGTGGTATAAATGATGAAAGTTACAAATGACTTCTATAGACAATTTGAGGAGTTAAGTAATAAATTAGATGAACTAATTAAAGAAAATAAAAATATAAATACTACTCATAAAAACGAAATAAAAAAATTAAAACAAGATTTAAAGAAAGAATTTAAACAAGAAAAAGAAGAATTAAAAACCACTATAACTAATTTAGAAAAAATCATAAAAGAAAAAGATGAACTTATAGAAAAACTACTAAATGAAATTGATAGATTAAAAAATCAAATAAATAAAGATAGTAGTAATTCTAGTAAACCACCCTCAACAGATACAAGAAAAAAAGAAAAAAGTGGAGCCAATTTATATAATTCTAGAAAAAAGACAGATAAGAAAATAGGAGGACAAAAAGGTCACAAAGGACATAGCCTTACTAAAGATAAAGTTGAAAAGATAATAAAAGATAATCTTGGATTGTCAACACTTTTTTAGACAATTTTTATAAGGACAACCCCAAACGATATGCTACAGGTGTTTGGTAATTTA
>CALVXT010000002.1 GCA_944371545.1 uncultured Bacilli bacterium
TTAACTCTTCAAAATTTAAAAAAAACATGCAAAAACTATCTAATATATATAATCTCTATTACTTTATCATTTTCCTTAATGTTTTCATTTAACCTAATAGCCAATGCCAAAGACGTTATCGATTTATCTACTACTATGGAAAATTTTAAAGCGACCATGATCCTTGTTAATTGTATTATCTTATTCGTTCTAAGCTATTTAATTAACTACACCATTAAATTTATGTTTCAAAAAAGAAGCAAAGAATTTGGAACCTATATGCTTCTTGGAATCGAAAAAAGACAAATAAGCAAGATGTTTCTTTTAGAAAACTTACTAATGGGAATTATTGCCTTACTATTTTCCTTTTTCATCGGCTATATCTTTAGTCAAATTCTAAGTTTTATCATAATGAATATTTTTGAACGCCCTTATAAAGTCATCTTAGCAAATGATCTAGGAATTCCCATTTTATATTCTATTATCTACTTTGCTATAATTTATTTTATTGTTCTTTTTTTAACTCATCGTCGAATCAAAAAAACAACTATTCACAATCTTTTAAATTTAGAAAAGAAAAATGAAGAGAAAAAGACCCAAAAAAGAAAACATGGAACTTTAAAATTTTTCTTATTTTTACTTTTAGGAATCATCTCTTTACTGATGATAAATCACGAGTTTATTGGCATTGGTATCGAACCATCTTTTGGAAAAATTGTCCTAGCTTCCCTACTTCTTATCATTAGCATTTATGGAATAACATTTAACTTAGGCGATACTTTAATAAACTTTGTTTTAAAAAAGAATAAACGCAAATACAAAAAAAATCATCTATTTATTGTCAGACAATTTACTTCAAAAATAAAAACTATGTCATTTACTCTATCAACTTTATCCTTATTAATTCTTTTAACATTTTTATCATTAAGTATTTCTAATTTAATGAATGCAATCCTAGAACATCAAATTGAAATGGTCGCACCTATGGATATTACAATTATTGATGATGAAGAAAATTTTTCAAAATATCTAGATGTCATTCACAAAAACTATACCATAGAAGAACAATTCATTTATCATAGTTATAATAATGATAACGATTCTATTTTTGATAAATTATCTGAAGAAGAAAAAAGTTGGAATGAAGACGATACAGTAATTCGATTAAGTGATTATAATAAATTAATGCAAATGCGTGGTAAAGAACCAATTAGTTTAGCTTCTAATGAATATGCCATAAATGTATCAACTGAGATGGAACAAGTTCTTTCTAATAAAAAAGAAGAAATTCGTAACATTACTTTACCAAATGAAGAAAAACTAGAACTTAAAAATATATTTACAGAAAACTATTCTAGCATGTATTCACTAGGCTCAGGTTATCTCGTAATCGTACCAGATGAAAAAATCTACAATTTAGAAATAGAAGGTAGTTATTTAATTATAAATACCGTAGAAGAAACAAATGAGTTATTAGAAGATGAACTGATTAAAGCTGTGAATAACGAATTATGTGAAGAAGATGAAAATGGATATACATACTGCTATTCCGTTGCCAACATCTCTGTTAAAGGAAGCTATGAAAGTATGAATAAATCCACGACAACAATATTAAGTTTTGCATTATTTTACCTAGCATTTATTTTTACAACAGTAACAGGTGCTATTCTAGCAATTCAAACATTAAATGACGCGGAAAAATATAGATATCGTTTCCAAGTCTTATCAAAACTTGGAATGGAAGAAAAAGAACTCCATAAAAGTATATTTACAGAAACAAGTATTTTCTTTATCTTCCCAATTATTTATCCATTAATCACAAGTTTTATAATTAACTGTATCTTAAACAAACTGTTTAAACTTTTCTTACCAAGTAGTCATGCTTTCATCTCTATCTATTTATCCGGAATAAGTATTTTCTTAATTATTTATCTCATATATTATCTAGCTACCTATTTTGGAATCAAAAGAAACATAGAAGACTAGTCACATTCTAGTCTTTTCTGTATAATAAAAGAAAGGAGAATTTTTTATGAATATAGCAATTATTGAAGATGACGAAAAAATAAGAGAAGAATTAGCTATTCTTTTAAAAAAAGAAAACTACACTCCTCATATAATCACAAATTTTGAAAATATTTTGGAAGAAATCTTAAAAATACCATGTGATTTAATTCTTCTAGACATTAATCTTCCTTATGAAGATGGTTTTACCATTTGTGAAAAAATAAAAAAAGAAAAAGATATCCCCATTATTTTTGTAACTAGCAGATCAAAAGAAGAAGATGAACTAAAAAGTATTCGTTTAGGTGGAATAGATTTTTTAGCTAAACCTTATAAAAAACTCATTTTATTAGAGAAAATCAAACGAGCATTAAACATCACAAACCCAATTCATTACCAAGAAATAACAATCAATGACGTTACTCTAAATCTACATTTATCTACAATAAAAAAAGAAAATACAGAAACAGAATTAACAAGAAATGAATTTCGTATCCTTTACTACTTCTATTTAAAACCTCATGAACTTATTACCAAAGAAGATTTATTAGAGTCTTTATGGAATGATAAATATTATTTAGATGAAAATATTTTAAATGTTAGTATGAATCGCTTACGAAAAAAATTAGAAGAAATCGGTGCTAAAGACTTTATCAAAACAAAACGTGGAGTTGGTTACTATATATGAATATCTTTGAATTTTTAGAAAGTAAAATTACAAATATTTTATATCATTGTACTTTTTTTCTTATTTTATATATTTTTTTTAGATTATGTAAAATTCCCTTAAATATCATTTTTTTAATCATGATTGCTATTATTTTTTCATACATATTCACTTTATGGATAGAATATTTTTGTTTAAAAAGAAAGGCTCAAAAAATAATAAATCAAGTCGATGCCTTACAAGAAAAATATTTAATTACTGAACTGTTAAAGAAACCAAAAAATTTAGAAAATCAAGCATATTACTATGCCCTTTTAAAAGCTACGAAAGCTATGAATGATAAAATAAGTGAACTAGAAAGTTCTAAAAAAGAATATGAAGAATATATAGAATCATTTGTTCATGAAATAAAAACACCTCTTGCCGCTATGTTATTAACAATTGACAATCAAAAAAATAAAGATTTGAAACCAGAAATAGATAAAATTGATGAGTTAACTGAACAAATTCTTTATTATGCAAGAAGTCAAAATCCTGAAAAAGACTATTTTATAAAAAAAGTACATTTAGAAGACGTTATTCATTCTTTAATTTTAAAAAATCAATTTTATTTACTTCAAAATAAAATTCAAGTTCATGTCTATAATGTAAAAACAGAAGTATACACAGATGAGAAATGGTTAAGCTTTATTCTCTCGCAAATTTTAAGTAATGCCATAAAATACAAAAAAATGAACACAGTCAAATCAAAATTTATACAACCAAAAATGAAAAAAATCTCAACTTAATCATTGAAGATAATGGAATTGGTATTAAAGAAAGTGAATTTCCCAGAGTATTTGAA
This sequence comes from uncultured Bacilli bacterium, assembly GCA_944371545.1. GTDB lineage: Bacteria > Bacillota_I > Bacilli_A > RF39 > UBA660 > Ventrenecus. Next base: position 3,495 of record CALVXT010000002.1, read on the forward strand.
AAAGGTTTCACTGGGAGTAATCGAACAAAAAAATATGCCACAGGTATGGGATTATATTTAGCTAAAAAGTTATCAGAAAGCTTAAACATTCATTTAAAAATCGAATCAAAATATCAAGAATTTACAAAAGTTATTCTAGAATTTTCTCTTCAAAAAAAATAATAACTTAACATATTATTTATGATATAATATAAATGTCAAAGATATTGACATAAAAAAGGGAATACTTAACATTCGCTGGTTGAGTACTCACCTTAAGGTTGATAAGTACTTAATTCATCACGAATTGAGTACTATTTTTTTATTAAAATTATCAATAAAGATAAAATCAATAACAGATTAGTTAAGAGTAAAAAGGTGATTAGTAAATCCTTTTTCTTCATAACTTCTCTTCTCCTTTCAAAAAGAAGATAAGTACTCATGTGTAAATATTCCCTCAAACAAAATATAACATATACCTTCTATAATTGCAAATAGCAAAAAAATAGAATAAAAACAAAGAATTTATGGTATAATGAAATTGTCAAAAGAAATGACATAAAAAAGGGAATACTTAACATTCGCTGGTTGAGTACTCACCTTATATTTTAAGTGAAGTACTTAATTCATCACGAATTGAGTACTATTTTTTTATTAAAATTATCAATAAAGATAAAATCAATAACAGATTAGTTAAGAGTAAAAAGGTGATTAGTAAATCCTTTTTCTTCATAACTTCTCTTCTCCTTTCAAAAAGAAGATAAGTACTCATGTGCTAAATATTCCCTTAAGCCAAATATAACATAAACAAACTAGGTTTTCAAATTTATAGAAAGGACATAATATGTTAGAAACAAATGAAATTTTAGAAAAATTAAGTAAATCAAAATTTAGAAATAGCTTTCACTTAAAAGATAAAGAAAAGAATTATATCAAAGAAAAAGGAAAGGATACAATAGAAAGACATGCAAAAGATTTTATCTCAAAAAGACTAGCACCAGAAAATCCTTTAAATGATGGCAAACAAACACCTATGAAAGGACATCCTGTTTTTATAGCTCAACATGCTACAGCAACATGTTGTCGAAGTTGTCTTTACAAATGGCATCACATTCCTAAAAATAAAGAATTAACGACCTCAGAACAAACCTATATCATAAATATAATTATGACTTGGATAAAAAAAGAATTAGCTCATAAAACAAGCTAATTCTTTTTGAATACTTTTATAAAATAATTGAGAAGAATGTTAATAAAATAACATTAATAATTGCAATAGTTAATACAACTTTAAATGCCCATTTAAACCAAGTTGAATATTCTACTTTAGCTAAAGCAAGTCCTCCCATAATTGCCCCACACGTTGGAGTAATTAAGTTTACAAGTCCATTAGCTGCTACCATAGTCATAACAGTCGTTTCTACACTATAATTTAATTGAGTAGCTAAAGGTCCAATAATTGGAGCTGATAATGTTACTAAACCTGAAGATGATGGAACTAAAATAGATAGTACTACATGTAAAACATAGTTAAGTGGTGTAAAGACAAATGCTGGGACATTTCGTAATAATTCGGCTGCATTATAAATGATGTAGTTATCTAAATGTGTAGTTTGCATTAATACTGATGCTCCACGAGCAATTGCAATGATTAAAATAACTCCAACCATATCATCTGCACCATCTACAAATGTATCAACAAAACTTTTTTCTCCTGTATGATTTATAATTCCAATTAATACAGCCATTATTAAGAACCATAAAGCTGCTTCGAAGAAATACCAACTTCCAAGTGGTGTTCCAGTTAACCATCCTGTAAATTTAGTAAAGAATGTAATTCCAAAGTCTTCCCATGGAATAAATCCAATGATCATAACTACAAATGTTAAAGCGAATAGCCATAAAGTAACTTTTTGATGAAAATTTAAATGAACAACTTTACTTTGAGCTTCTTCATCTTTAACTCCATATTCTTTCTCCATATTTTTTTGCTCTCTTAAAGAAAGAATTGTTGAGCCTTTTTTCTTAATAACTCTTTTAGCATACATCATAACAAAGAAAATAGAAATTGCTAAAGTTGTTAACCATAAAGCTACACCAATACCTATAATTAATCCTTGATTAACTACTGTTCCTTCTGGTAAAGCACTAATTGCAGCTCCTACTGCAAATGGATTAATTGTTGAACCCAAAACTCCACTTCCAGCACCTAATAATACTATTGCTGAAGCTACAACTGTATCCATTCCTGCCATAACCATCGTAGCTGATAAAAGTGCGTAGAAACCAACGGTTTCTTCAAGCATACCATATGTTGTTCCTCCTAAAGAGAAGATAAACATTAAAATTGGAATTAAAACTAGCTCATGTCCTTTTAATTTTCTGACTAAAACTTGAATTCCTGTTTCTAATGCTTTTGTTCTTGCTACTACAGCTAAGAATCCACCTAAAATTAAGACGAAAATTCCTACATCAATCGCATTTTCGAATCCTAAAATTGGAGCCATCAAAATATCTGATAAACTTGCTCCGACAACTCCACTACCATTAACAATTTCATCACCAACAAATTCGGCTTTTGGTAAAAAATGTGAAATTATACCGAGCACAAAAATTAAAATTAAAATAATTGAGAATGAGGTTAAAAACCCCTTTTTCTTAGATTTTGCCATTTTATCCTCCTATACAATCCAAGTACCTGTTTTACCTTTTAAAGCAGGTAACGCTTTTTCAAGCGATGTAATAATCGCGACTTTTTTTGTATTTTTTACAAACTCAACACATGCTTCTACTTTCGGCTTCATACTCCCTTCTTTAAACTCTTTATTTTCCATATAGCTAAGAGCTTCTGATACGGTCATCTCATCAAGCTTTTTTTCATGATCTGTATTAAAGCCAATACAAACTTGATCAACTGCCGTTAAAATCAAGAAAACATCAGCTTTAACATCCATTGCAAGTCTAGCGCTTGTTTTATCTTTATCGATGACTGCATCTACTCCAACTAAATGGTTCCACTTTTGGACAACGGGAATACCACCGCCACCAGCTGCAACGACAATATGCCCTTTATGTAAAAGATCTTTTATTACACCTTTTTCAATAATTTTTAAAGGCTTTGGAGATGCTACTACACGTCTATATCCTCTTCCAGCATCTTCTTTCATTACCCAGCCATTTTCTTTTTCAAGTTCTTCTGCTTCTTCTTTTGAATAAAAGTTACCAATTGGTTTAGTTGGATTTGAAAAAGCTTTATCCTTAGAATCGACTAAAACTTGGGTTACAATAGTTACGCAACTTTTAGCAATATTATTTTTATAAAGTTCTTGTTGAATGGCTTGTTGTAAATGATATCCAATATACCCTTGACTCATTGCTCCACATTCGGCAAAAGGAACCTCTGGAGTATCTTCATTTTCATGTGAATACTCTAGAGCCATATTTATCATTCCTACTTGCGGTCCGTTGCCGTGTGTTACAACTACTTGATACCCTTCATTAACCAAAGAAACAATACTTTTAGCTGCCTTTTTTACTAATTTAATCTGCTCTTCTGGAGTATTACCTAAGGCATTACCTCCTAAGGCAATAACTATTTTTTTCCCTTTATTCATCTTTTAAAGTTGCATACATTACTGCTTTTATTGTATGTAGGCGGTTTTCTGCTTGATCCATAACTTTTGAAGAGCTAGAATTAAATACTTCATCTGTAACTTCCATTTCTGAAATTCCAAATTTTTCGTAAATTTCTTTACCGATCTGTGTATTGGTATCATGAAATGAAGGAAGGCAATGTAAGAAAATAGCATTTTCTTTAGCATGACTCATAATTTCTTTATTTACTTGATATGGTTTTAATAATTCAATTCTCTTTGCCCATAGCGAAGCATCTTCTCCCATTGAAACCCAAACGTCAGTATAAATAACGTCAGCATTCGCGACTCCTTCTAATGCATTTTCTGTAAGTACAATTGTTGAGCCTTCTTTGCTTGCTATTTCTTTGCATGTTTCTACTAAAGCTTCAGGTGGAAATAATTCCTTTGGAGCACAGCATGCAAAATGGATTCCTAATTTTGCACATACCACCATTAAAGAACATGCCACATTGTTACGTGCATCCCCTAAAAATACTAATTTTCTGCCGTGTAAATCTCCAAAATTTTCCTCAACAGTTAGCATATCAGCAAGCATCTGAGTTGGATGAAATTCGTTTGTTAATCCATTCCAAACTGGAACAGAAGAGTTTTTAGCAAGTTCTTCTACAACAGTTTGTTCAAACCCACGATACTCAATTCCATCGTACATTCTAGATAAAACTTGAGCAGTGTCTGCAATACTTTCTTTTTTTCCCATTTGTGAACCTGTAGGGCCTAAATAAGTAACGCCCATACCTAAATCCATTGCTCCAACTTCAAATGCACAGCGAGTTCTTGTAGAATCTTTTTCAAAAAGCAAAACTACATTTTTTCCTTTTAAGTACTCATGTGATTCATGATTTTTTTTCTTTTCTTTTAAGACTTTTGCTAATCCTAAAAGATATAGAATTTCTTCTTTCGAATAATCTAATAGTTTTAAAAAATCTCTTCCACTTAAATTTATATCCATTTTAATCTTCTCTTTCTAATGGCATACTCATACATCTAGGGCCACCACGTCCACGAGATAACTCTGCTCCGTGAAGCTCTAAAACAACAAGTCCCGCTTCTCTTAAAACTTGGTTAGTAACTTCATTACGGTCATAAACAACTACAACACCTGGTGCAATACATAAAGTATTTGAACCATCATTCCATTGTTCACGTTCACTACCAACTTTATCTCCTCCAGCACATGGAATTAAAGTAACAGGAACTCCTAAATAATGTTCCAAAATATTTCCTAAAGAATCATTAATTTCACGAACATTTAAATCTTCTTCACTACTTGGATCATTGCCTTCAGTAATTTCAAAAACTTGTAAAGTATCTAAAATACCAGGATGATATGTAAAAATATTGCGATCAATTTGTGTAAATACTGTATCCAAATGCATGAAAGCTCTTGAATTTGGAATATTAAAAGCTAAAACAGTATCAATTTTACATTTTTTATCTTTAAATAAATTCTTAGCAATTTGGTCAATTGCTTCAGCGCGTGTACGTTGAGAAATACCAATAGCTAAAGTATGTTCATTTAAATTTAAAATATCTCCACCTTCAATATGATAATCATAAGTACGATTATAATATTTTGGAACATCTTTATATTCTGGATGATATGTAAAAATATACTCAGCATATATAGTTTCTCTATTTCTTGTAACGGAATACATTCTATTTAAAGAAATACCATTTCCAATACTTGCAAAATTATCTCGAGTAAAATACAAATTTGGCATTGGGTCAGCTAAGAAATTTGTTTCATCAGTAACTAAATCAACTAAAGATTTTTCTGTTTCTCTTTTACGACGATTAATTTCTTTTACCTGAATTCCCTCCATGGTTTTTAAAACAAGTTCTTTTGTATCTTTAAAACTCATTAAATATTCAAAAACCAAATCTTTGTATTTTGGAGTACAAATACCAGCTTCTTCAATAAATTGTCTTAAGAATTTTTCTTTAATTTCTTGACTAATATTTAAAACATCAGTCATTAAATCTTCCAAGTAAACAACTTCAACGCCGTTACTTTTTAAAATTCTTGCAAATTCATCATGTTCATCTTGAGCATCCTTTAAATAAGGAATATCATCAAAAAGTAAATCATGAAGAGTGTCCGGTGTCAAATTTAAAAGTTCATTACCTGGACGGTGTAATAAAACTTTTTTTAGTGGCTTAATTTCACTAGTTACATGAATAGCATTCATTTATATCCCTCTTTCCTTCTAATGTTTTATTTTTCCCAAAAAAACTTTCAACCGCTCCGACTTCGGATGATTGAAAATTTCTAAAGGAGTTCCCTCTTCTAAAATTTTTCCTTCATCCATAAAAATCACTCGGGTTGCAAATTCTTTAGCAAAATTTAATTCATGAGTTACAACAACCATCGTCATTCCCTCTCTTGCAACATCCATCATCAAATTTAAAACTTCATCTATCATCTCCGCATCTAAAGCACTAGTCGGTTCATCAAACAAAATGATATCTGGATGCATCATTAATGTTCTAATAATCGCGACTCGTTGCCTCTGTCCTCCAGATAAAGAGGAAGGATAAACCTCACTTTTATCTTCGAGATGAATTTGACTTAAATATTTTTTAGCATTTTCATTAATAGTTTTCTCATCTTCTATTTTTCTTGATAATGGAGCAATCGTTATATTTTCCCAAACAGTTAAATTTTCAAATAAATTGAAACTTTGAAAAACCATTCCTACTTTATGTCTCATTCGTTTAAATTCATTTTTAGTAATATCTTTATCTTCAAAAAAAATCTTACCTTGAAAACTTTCTAACCCATTTAAACATCTTAAGAATGTAGATTTTCCACTACCACTTGGACCAATAATAACAACTCTTTCTCCTTTAGAAATTTCTAAAGAGATATTTTTCAAAATTTTATTTTTTCCAAAAGATTTAGATAATTTTTCTATTTTATACATAACGATTTAACCTTCTTTCTCCAAAGGAAATTAACTTCGTTAATATAAAGGTACAGAACAAATAAATAATTGCTGTGATAATCAAAGGAAAGAAATAATCATATGTTCTAGAAGAAATAATATCAGAGGCTTTAATCAGTTCAACAATACCAATATAACTTGCCACTGAAGTTTCTTTCAAAAGAGTAATGACTTCATTTCCTAAAGCAGGAAAAATTTTACCTATAGCTTGTGGAAAAACAATACTTTTCATTGTTTTAAAATAACTAAGTCCTAAAGTTTTTGCCGCTTCTTTTTGTCCTCTAGAAACACCATCAAAACCAGCTCGAATAATCTCGGCAACATACGCTCCTGAATTAATTCCAAAAGTAAGGACGCCAACTGTAATAATAGAAATATCTACACTTCGAAAAACTACATAGTACAAAATCATTAATTGTAAAAGCGTTGGTGTTCCACGAATGATATATACATAAATGTTGGAAATAGCATTTAAAATTTTCAACTTACCAGTCTCTTTATGATAATCTCGAATAATAGAAACAACCGTTGCTATAACAAAACCTAATATTGCTGCAAAAAAAGCCATCAACAAGGTATTTTTCAAACCTTCTAAAAAATATAAATATCGTTCATCATAAATGACACTTCGATAAAAACGATCTCCTAATTCACTAAACCACTCAATCATTTTACTCCCCCATTATTCTGTATATTGTAAAATATACTCCTCAATTTTTCCTTCGTTCATCAATCTTGTTAATACTTCATTAATTTGATTCAATAATTCTGTATTCCCTTTTTTGACAACCATTCCATATTTATCGGAAAATAAAATACCATCCATAATTTTTAATTCTGGATTAGATTGAACAAGTTCTTTAGCAGGAAGTTCATCCATAACAATACAATCTGCTTTTCCACTTTTTACATCTTCTGCTGCTGCCAAATATTTTTTTTGAGAAACAATAGTAGCATTTGGATAATTTTCTTCTACATATCCTTCACCAACGGTTCCTAATTGAACAGCGATTTTTTTATCTCCTAACTCATCAAAACTTTGAATGGAACTATCATTTCTTACAACAACAACTTGATTAGATACTGTGTATTCAATAGTAAAATCTACTTGTTCTTTTCTTTCATCAGTAATACTAATTCCTGCTGCTCCAAAATCAGCCTTTCCACTCTGTACTTCATTAATAATAAAATCAAAAGCAACATCTTTAACTTCTAATTCTTTTCCTAAAGCTTTTGCAATCTCCTTAGCAATTTCAATATCTACTCCAACAACTTCACCGTTTTCATAAAACTCATATGGAGCAAAACCTGCTTCAGTTGCCATGATTAGTTTTTGGTCACGATCACTACCACAGCCTCCAAAAATTAAAATAGAAATAATTAGAAGAAGACTATATAAAACTTTTTTCATTATTCTACTCTCCCACCTATTATAACCATTGTATCATAAAAAAAATTTTTGTAAATCCATAAAGAACAAATTGTAAAATCATTTGTAAAACCAAAGCTTCTAATCTTTTTATAGTAATAGTATCTAAACTATCTTTTATATAAATATTATTATTATTCTCAAAGATAAGTAAAATTAAACACGATGTATTATTACTAATAATGAATAATTTTGTAAAGTTCATGAATAAAAAGGTTAGTTTTATCAAAAATTCTAACTGTTCTATGTTTATTTTCATTTAAGTAAAACTTTCAAGCATAAAAAATCCCATATCAATAAGTGATATAGGATATTTAATAAAATAAAACTCACACGAGGTGTGAGTAATTCTCTCAATGGAGCGGTTGTCGTAGGTATCTACAACTTTTTCACTTTTAACGATTTGATATATAAAATATCAATCATTAACGATATTTTAGCATATTTTTTTAAATGGAAGCAAATTTAACGTAACTATATAGAAAGATTTAGTAAATAATGCTATAATATAGGGGAAATTTTACCAATTGTTGGTAAATATGGTAATAGTAGTAGGAGGGTTTAATATGCAGTATAGTAAGTTTACTATTAAAAATTATAGAGCAATTAAGGGACCATTAAAAATCGATTTAAAAAATAAAATTGTACCTTTGGTAGGTATCAATGAGTGTGGTAAAACAACTATTTTACAAGCTATTTTTGCTTTTGATATTGCTAATGATAATTTAAATAAATCTAAGCAAATTCAAAATATTGGAAATCTTTACGCTTTAGAGGATGATACTTGCGAAATTGAAGCTAGCATAAATATACATAAAGAAGAACTGATTAACATTATTGAAAATCTTATAACTGATAATAAAAATTCTAAGATTAAAAATGAAGCAAAGCAAGAAGAATTGGAGCAAACAAGTCAAGAATGGAAAACGTTTGATATACAAAATCAAAACATAATTCAAGAAAATGATATTTATGCAAAATTGATTCAAATACTTAAAGATAAAGTTAAAGAAGATGAATTTGAAATAAATATTACCAGATTATTAACTAATGATGAAAATACTTATTATTTATCATTTAAAAGCTTTAATAGAGTTGAAAATTTTGATCTTATAAGAAATAAATTAGCTACTGAAATAGTAACCAAATTGCCACCAATATTATATAGTGATGATTTTAATGATAGACCTGATGGAGAAGTCGAAATTACCGAAGAAGGTAATTTTACAGAATGGGAAAGAATATATTCAAGGGTATTTAACAATGCATTAAATAAAAAAGATTTTAGCATTTATTCATTATTTGATGAAGATTCAAGAAGACGTAAGTCTACACTTTCAGATGTAAGTAAATATTTAAGTGATAACTTAACTGAAGCATGGTCAAGGTTTTCTAACGAAAAAAAGAAGATAACTATTTCATTTGATTTGGATGAAAGAAAAAATAATGATGAAGTGAAAAGAGTGCTTCAAATAAATATAGTTGAAAATGTAAACGGACAAGAAAGAATATTTGGAGTGTCTGATAGAAGTAAAGGGTTTATTTGGTATTATAATTTTATAATGAAAATTCAATTTAACCCTAAACAAAATAGTAATTGTAACACTGTATTTTTATTAGATGAACCTGGTTCTTATTTACATGAAACAGCTCAAAATGAATTATGTAAAAAGCTTGTAGAAATTTCAAAAGATGAGGGAGTAGTTATTTATTGTACACATTCTCCACAATTATTAAATCCGTTGTATATTCCTTTAAGTACAATTAATATTGTTTCAAAAGTTCAATCTAAAGTAAATTGTGTTCCTATTTCTTCATATAAAACTCGTTCAACACAAACAACGGCTTTTCAGCCAATCTATGAAGCATTACAAATTCCAGAGTTCAAACTGATCAACAATAATCAAAAAGTTGTTGCAGGTGAAGGAATATACGATAAATACGCAATTGAAATGTTTTGTGATTTACCTAATGATGTAATAGTATTTGGAAGCGCTAATGCTAAATCTTTGCATGATAACATACAATATTTTATAGCTTTTGCAATTAAATATATAGCAATTTGGGATAATGATCCAGAGGGTAATACACATTGCAAAAATGCAAAAAACAACTTCGGTGATATTGAAAGCAAAAATTTTTATACTTTGCCGAATTTACATAATAAATCAAAAGTGAGAATGGAAGAAATGTTTGAACCAGAGGATATGAATATGATTAATGAGGTGATTGGATTGCCTAAAGATTCATCATATACATTAGCAATGAGTAATTTATACTATTCTGGTAATAAGAAGATGTTACTAACGCAAATAAAATCACAACTTTCAAAAAAATGTAATGATAATTTTTCGAATTTAAGCTCTACTATAAAGCAACATTTTAATAAATAAAAGTTGAAATGAGTTTGAATTTATGCAATATTATAAGGCAATAAAGGGGAGATTATATGGACATGATGCAATATAAACCATGGAAAAGAAAAGAAGTTAATTCTTTAGTAAGCGAGTCTAATAAGAAATTACCTATATTAGACATTCAGTTAGGTGGAGCATGCAATCTTAGGTGTATTTACTGCGATACTCCCAAATATGGATTGCCATGTTCTGTTGATCTTTCATCAATTGAAAAATTAATGAAAGATGGAAATATAAGATGGGTATATGTTTGTGGGCTTGGAGAACCAACAGCTCCTGCAAATTTAAGACATTTAAAACAAATATTACAATGGTGTAAACAAAGAAATATCGGATTGTCTATGTTTAGTAATATGTTAAATGTTGATAAAGAATTGTTAGATTATATTGATGATGGTACATTACATGTATTATTTAAATTAGATACTTTTGATAAATCTAAAATGGCTTATCTATATGGTCAAGATAAAGGCGATATAATATTAAGAAATTATCAATCATTGAAAGAAGTTACGCATGCTGAAAATGGAGTTACTAACCTAGGTGCTTCAATTGTTCCGACTAGTGTAAACTACAATGAATTACCAACTATTATAGATTATTGTATGACAAATGGTATTTTCCCTTTAATTGGCCAACTTAAAGATGCTGGTAGTTGTTCAAAAATATTTAAAGATTTAGAAGTTAAAGAAGAAGATTTAATTAAATTTAGAAAATATTTATCTCAGACATATGGGGTAAATTATGAAATGCCAACTTATCCTGCTACAATTTCGGGAATACATGTAACTAATACAAATAATATAATTTTAGATAAAAGAACAGGGTTGTCTTGTCCTTGGTTCTGGTTAAATGAACCTCAGCTAGAAGTAATTGGCGATATACAAAGTATGAATTATGATGAAATTGTTAATAAAATTTTAGAATATAGAGCATCTAAACTTGAAGATGTTGAAACCATGGAAAAACATGTTGAACTTTATCCATTTGGCGGATGTGGTGGAAATGCAAAACGATTATTAAGGACATATCTTGATATACAAAAAGGTAGAAAATTATAAATTAAAAGATGATAAAAGAGCATAATTTATCGCTCAATATCATCTTTTTCTATTTCTAGTTCTTTATGATTATTTAAATTGTTATTGCCTTGAAGTAGCCTAAAAGTATCATCATCTAAGGCTCCTTGAGTATATAATTCTTTAGCAAATTCCATATATTTTTCCTTCTCTTTATTTCTATAAATTCTATCCATGAGAAACTGAACTAGATTATAAAATAAATTTTTAAAATGTTGAAGAGACTTTTTGAGAGAAATGTTTTCTTCTTGTAATTCTTTGATTTCATCATCTTTTTCTTTGATATTTTTAGTTAAAGTTTCAATTCTAAGATTATTGGCTTCATTATTTTCAGCTAGCATTTCAATTTTTTTACGGTTGGTAAGAAGTTCATTTTCGACTTCTTTTAAAGTAACGGATAACTCTTGTATATTTTGATATTCAGCAATCGTTTTATCAACTAAATCAATAAAGACTAAGGTTTTATCTCTATTAACAACATCTATGACTAATTGATTTTTAATTAAACCTTTTGATTTTAAATTTTCAAGCATTTCTCTAATTTTTGTAGTGCTATTCAATAGATTATCAGATTTTTCTTTAGCTCTATTTAAGTTATTTTGAAGGACTTCAATACTTTTCTTCATTTCCTCATAGTTTTCCATCTCCGATACATGATAATCCTGATTACGACCTTTTAATTTAGGTTTTAGTTTATCATTTAATAAGTATTCCTTATTGTAAGATTCTATACAAAGTGTTCTCAATTTATCTTGGAGGGTAATCAAGGATTGTTTGGTAATACATCCGATTTACCAACTTGTTTAGACATACCATTCTTATTTTTATATTTGATTGGAACACCGATTATATGAAGATGGAGAGAAGTTTCATCATAATGAATAATAGCACTTGCTATTTTAAAATTAGGAACAAGAGTTTCTAAATTTTTGACTTGTTCTTTAAATACATTAGTCATTTTCTTTTTATAATTTATATCTTTTGTATCCCAAAATTTTTTATTTCCAAGTTCAATAATAATCTCACAAGCTAAATCACTTTTAGAATTATTACTAACATGAGAAAAGTAATCTTTTATTTTTCTATCTTCTCGGGATTGCCTATTATTATATTCAATTCTAGCTTCTTCAAACTCATCTTTATATAATTTTTTAACATCATTTACGATTGAATGAGTACCTCGAATAATTTCTATATCATATTCTCTATCATCATATTTCCTACAATTATGATTATCACATTTTGATAGTCCAGCTGCATTTTGAATAGCATTATTACTTTTAGAAGTTGTACCACTTAAATTAGATTTAGCACTTGCTTTACTACTATTTTTCTTATTTTTATCACTACCTAAATGAAAAGAATATGCTAATTCTATAATTAATCACGCTCCTTTATTTTATTGCTTTTTATAGTAATTAAAGCTATATTTTGGCTATGACAAAATATTTAACCCCCTAGGCATTTTGTCATGCTAACAAAATGCAGGTGGCTAAGGCTCGCCTTAGAATCCGAAATTAACTATCGTTAATTTATAAATAGAAGAAATTAGCTTAGCCTAATTTCTTCCTCATATTCGTATATCTCGTTTAATACTTTTTCATTAGCAGGTTTGACTTCAATAGGTGTAGGTTCTTTTCTAAAAGTTAGTGCATCTCTTTTATCAAGTATATATTTAAAAGCATTCTCTTCATCTATTTGATAGAACTCATTTTTACTTATCTTTCTAATACTTCCATTAATAAATGTTGGAGTAGTTTTACAAAACTCACAAATAAATTCTAATCTTTGTTTTAGAGTTTTCTCAAAAGGCATCTCTTGCTTAATAATATTAATCATAAACACCATCCTTCCTTTAGGATGATTTCTTTGTAAACAACAAAAAAACCAATCTTTCGATTGATTTCTATATATCAATGTCCGAAAAGTTCGAACAGATTCGTCAATGGAGCAGATGATGGGAATCGAACCCACGTGGTCAGCTTGGAAGGCTGAAGTTCTACCATTAAACTACATCTGCATTTCGCTTGACATGATTAATTATACCATAAGTATATGATTTTTCAACAATTTTTTGCTAAAATTATAGAACTTTTTTAATTTTTATATTATAATTGTGATGTTGCTGGATTAGCTCAGTTGGTAGAGCAACGCCCTCGTAACGCGTAGGTCGCAGGTTCGAGTCCTGTTTCCAGCACCACTTTTATAAATTAAAGATATTAGTTTTTTTGACTAATATCTTTTTATATATCATAAGATTTTCTGTTTTCTTGGAAATCATTAATAATTAAATGATTAATTGATAATAACATACAAGCAATGGATACAGCATTTTTTAACGCATAGCTTACTACTTCTAACGGTTCTATTACATTAGTATTGGAAGTACTTTCAAAGTTATTTGTTTTTACATTATATAATATTTGAAAATTTTCTTGTTTGATTCTGGTTAAGATTTCTTCTTTTGAAAGGAAAGCATTTTCCAAAATTTGTTTTAAAGGCATACTTAAAGCTGTTTGGAGTATTTTTGCTCCTGTTGTTTTTGGTTTTATTTCTTCACTTATCTGGTAAAGACAAATTCCTCCCCCAGGCACTATTCCTTGTTTGGCTATTTCTAATGCACAAAGAGCATCTTCATAACGCATGATTTTTTCTCTCTTTTCAGTAGTGGTTGATGCTCCAACATAAATTGTAGCTAACCCATAATGAAGTTTAGCAATTCTTTCGGCTAAAATTTCTTTTTGATAGTCTTCATTACTTTGCTCATATCTTTTCTTTAACATATTTCTTCTTTTAAGAGTATTTTGATTACTGTGAAAAGTCACTTTATTTTTAGTGATTTTTACTTTTGAAATTGTTTGATTTTCATCTAATAATGTCTCAATATCCTCAATGATTTCTTCTTCTATATTTTGATATTCAAACCACTCCACAAGAATAATTTGACATTGGCTTTGAATACTCATTTCTACTAAATTTTCTTTTACATTTTTACTATATCCTTTTGTTAATAAAAGTACAGTTTCTTGATATTCTATACAATTATTTACTAATAAACTTATTTGTTCTAAATTTTCGATTCTTTCATCTATAAAGAAAACTTTGCAATTTTCTAATTCTATTTTTTCTTTTCGAAAAAAATATTCTTCTGGAATTTTGCATTCTAATGTATATCCGTTTATTTTTTCATATGTTGTATTTTCATCTTTACTTTCTTTTAAAAAGATACTTTCTTTGCTTTTTGTTTTTAAAAATACTTCCGTAGTTATTTCACCAATACTTTCATCATTCGCGGCTACTGTTGCAATTTTTTGAAAGTCTTTTTTTGTTGGATTTTTTTTGAAAGTTGCTAGTTTCTCTAATATTTCTTGTAAAGTCTCTTCTAATTCTACTTTTAAAATTTTTCTATTTGTTACTTTTATTCCTTCTTTTAAAAGTGTTTCTAACAAAACAAGAGTTGTAGTAGTTCCATCCCCTACTACTTCATTTGTTTTTAATGATGCTTCTTTAGCAATTTCTAGTATCGTTTCAACTACCATATCTTCACTCGTAATATTTTGAGCAATCGTTACGCCATCATTAGTAATAAAAGGTTCACGATCTGATGTATTAATTAAAACATTGTTTCCTTTTGGACCTAATGAATCTTTAACCACTCCACATAAAAGTTCTATACTTTCTATCATTTTTTGTTCTAAAAATTCTCCACTTATTACTTTTTTCATTGTTCATCTTCCATTTCTAAAATATTTTTTCTTTTTTTTTTTGTCATAAAGTTTTGTTGACATTTTTTATTTACTCTTTCTTTTATTGCAATGGTTTTAAAGAAAGATTTCCATAATTCTTCCATATTCTTTTCTTCAGTATTTTGTTTTAAATCTAACTCTATTTCTTTTCCTTCTAAAAAATAGCAATTTTTTTGATCATATAGACATAATATATCTCGTTTTTCATCTTTTATAATCCATCTTTCTTTTGGCAGTCTTTTCTTAAAATGATTTGCTAATATTCCTAAAATATTGTTGTCGGCTGTAAATTCCGCATAAAAAATGTGATTTTGTATTTCTTTAAATCTTAAAAAGCCTTTCCATTTATGTGCTTCTCTTGAAACTCGTTTAGAAATTGTTAATGCTGTGTTTACGCATTTTAAATTGCGCATATAAAGAACATTTTTTTGATATTTAAGACTATTTAATAGAAAATAATAAATAATTAATTCTTTATCTTTTTCATTAGATAAAAACACATAATAAGAAATTTTTAATACTTCTTTAGAAATATATTTTTTTAATGTTAAAGTTTTGATGTTTATAACCGGTTTAAATGGTGGGCTTAATAAATTGTTTTCATATTGGGTTTCTTCAATGATTTGAAAAGGTTTTCTTTTTTCTTTAAAAAGCCAGGAAATCACCTTTAATAATTCTTCCCAAGTTCCATCATAGATATACGTAAAATTACTTTCCTTCATAGAACAAACTTAATTGTGTAACACTTTCTTTTTTTTCTTCTTTTTCTTCTAAAATCAAGTTGCTAGTGATGAAACTTTTTTGAAAACAAGAAATATTGGCAAAATACTTTCCGTCACATAATATGAAATATTTAGCTCTTTTCAGAGAAATGCCCATTTTTTTTAAATCAGAAAAATGAATTGTAAAAAAACGTCTTGATGAAATTATTTTTTTGGCTCCCGTTGGTCCAATCCCTGGAACTTTTACTAAATCATAATAAGATGCTTTGTTTATTTCTTTTGGAAATTCTTCTAAATGTCTTAATGCCCAGTCAGCTTTGGGATCTAGTAAAACATTAAAATTTGGATTGTCTTTTTCTAATAAATCATCTACTTTAAAATTATAATATCTAAGCAACCAGTCGGCTTGATACAAACGGTTTTCTCTTTTTAATGGGGGCATTTTGATGCTTGGTAGATTTTTATCTTTATTGACAGCAATATAGGCTGAATAAAAAACTCTTTTTAGTTGATAAGTTTGATAAAGATTACTACTTTTTGACATAATATCTAAATCTGTTTCATTTGTGGCTCCGATTATCATTTGCGTACTTTGGCCTGCTGGAGTAAAGATTTTGCTTTTTTTCTTTTTAACAAAACTCATAATTTCTGTTACTTTTGAAGTATTTTTGTCGGGCGCGAGTAAGGTTAAGCCATTTTCTGTAGGAAGTTCAATATTGGCACTTAATCTATCTACTAATAATCCTAATTTTTGAATTAAGTATTCACTGGCACCTGGAATTGCTTTCGCATGAATGTACCCATTGAAATGATATTTGTTTCGCAACAAAGAAATTGTTTCAATCATTTTCTCCATAGTATAATCAGGGCTTTTTATGATTCCTGAAGATAAAAATAATCCTTCAATATAATTTCTTTTATAGAAATTTATAGTAATTGATGCGATTTCTTCTGGTGTAAAAATAGCACGCCTTACTTGATTGCTTTTGCGATTAATACAGTATTTGCAATCAAAAATACAACAATTTGTCATCAAAATTTTTAATAAAGAGATGCATCTTCCGTCCGAGGAAAAAGAATGACAAATTCCAGAAATGGCTCCATTACCTATTCCATTTTTATTTTTTCTTGCACTGCCACTTGAAGAACAAGAAACATCATATTTGGCACTATCGGCTAAAATTTCTAATTTTTCTTTTAAAGTCATAGGTATCACCGGACAATATTATACCACACAACACGAATATTTGTTTGCTAATTTTTACCAAAAAAAATTCCTTTGACAAGGAAACTAATTTTGAACATTTGCTAAAATATATTCTTTTGCTTCTTCTAAGGATATACCAAAGACCGTGGCAATTTCTGAATATAATAAATTTTCGGCTAGTGTAAAATATTTGTTATCTTTTTCACTTATTTTTTTATTATTGTTTAAGCGATCTTGATTTCTTTTATAGGTTGTTTTAATAATTCTAATTAAGTCCTCTTTACTTCCTGAGTGATATAATCTTTTGTATTCATTTTCTAATAGTTTGTCTTCAATATCAATTAATGGAATGGATGGCATTAAAGCAATTAAATTTTTGATTTCTTCTTTAGTCATTAAGTTCTTAATATTTGGATTATTTACGGGTACATTTAATTTTAATGATGAATCTGTTACTGGTACCAAAATAAAACTTTCTAAATTCGTAAATTCATTAATTTTTTGTTCTTTGATTTGACAAACTTGTTCTTGATAAATGACATAATCTCCAACTTTTAACATATGTAAACTCCCCTCTAACAAAAAAGCTATTCAACTGGTTTTACGCCCATGAATAGCTACACGTTGTACTTTTATTATACCACTTTTTTTAAAATTTTTCTTGGGATTTTTTTTGCTTTTTTATAAAAAATCTTTTAATTCTTGCCATGGATCTTGTCTATTTAATCTTTTGATTGCTTCTTTCATTGTTATTTCATTTGGTTTTACTTTATCTAATTCACTCCATTTAATAGGCATGGAAACAGGAATATTTTTTCTTAAACGAACTGAGTACGGAGCAACACTTGTGGCTTTTTCGGTATTTCGAACCCAATCAATAAAAATTTTGTTTCTTCTTTTCTTTTTACTCATATTACTCGTATATTTTTCAGGCCATTTTTTCTCCATTAGGTTAGCAATATTTTTTGCGAAATTTCGAAAATCATTCCAACTTTTCATCGGCAATGGAACCACTATATGATACCCTTTTCCTCCGCTTGTTTTTAAAAAAGCTGGTAATTTTAATTCATCTAAAATACTTTTTAAATCTTTTACTCCTTCACGAACTTTTTCTAGAGAAAGTTTTTCGTCTGGGTCTAAATCAAAAATCATTAAGTTTGGTTTTTTTATTTTAGGAACAGTACTTCCCCAAATATGAAATTCATAACTATTCATTTGAACTTCTGATAAGATACCTTGTGTATCTTTAATATAATAGTAGTCTTCTTTTTTTCCTTTATCATTCGTTATTTTTATTTTTCCTAAATAGTTATCGATATTTTCAAAATGTTTTTTATAAAATTTTGTTTTTTCTATACCTTGTGGACTTCTTATCGTGCTTATTAGTCTATTTTTTATATAAGGAAGCATACGTTCTGCTATTTTTTCATAATAAGAAAATATATCTTTTTTGGTAATTTTATTTTTTTTATCAATCATCTTTTCTGAATTTGTTAGGATGATTTTTCCAGCAATTTCTTCCATAGTTTTCCCACTTCGAATGCTCGTTGTAAAGTTTTTTATATCTTGAAATGGTTCTTCATCTTTTTCTTTAATCAAAAGCCAATTTTCTTCTTTAAATGGAATTAATGTCCAATGTCCTTTTAATCTTTTCCCATGTAAAAGAAATTTTATGGGCTTTTTGAAAGAAACTGTTGAACTTATTGGTTCCCAGTATCCTTCATCCCAAATCATCACTGTACCTCCACCATATTCTCCTTTTGGAATAGTTCCTTCAAAATTTCGATAATTCAAAGGATGATCCTCTACTTTTACGGCTAATCGCCTATCTTTCGAATTATAAGAAGGTCCTTTTGGCACTGCCCAACTTTTTAAAACGCCATGCCATTCTAATCTTAAATCAAAGTGGTCTTTTCTTGCTAAGTGATGTTGAACAACAAAATGAAGTTTTTTGGTACTTTTTTGTTTTTTTCCTATTGGTTCTTTTGTCTTTTTAAAATTTCTTTTTTTATTATATTTTTGTAATTCACGCATAATAAAAACCTCTTTTTTAGTATTCTAAAAAAAAGGCTTTTTATACTATTAAGCTTTTTTAGGACTCTTTTTATTTAATGTATAGCCCATAATTAATATTAAAACAATTACTACTCCAAAAATAAACGCTAAAACAATTCCAGAAGAACTTTCTTCTTCAGTTTTTACTTCATCTAAATTTCCACTTTCGACTTCTGCTACGACATCATAAGGGTTTTCTTCAGCAGCATATTCTTCAATTGTTTCAATAATTTCTTCATCATCTGAAGAAGCGTATCCATTAAAGACTTTTGTTCCAATTACCATGTAAGGATATCCTGAAACTTCGTCACCAAATTTTGCTCCAACTTTTTCATATAAATCCCAGTTATCTGTGTTATCGGCAACTTCATAAACTACAAAGTTTACTTTATCTTGGTATTCTTCAGCGATGGTTCCTAGAAAAGTTAATAGTCTTTGGCAATAGCCACAGCCATTTCCTCTAAAAATATATATGTCTGGTAAATCTTCTGATGGTTCTTTTTCTTCAAAATCGCATGTTAATTCTTCCGTATCACAAGCTTCTTTTAAGGTTTCTGTGACCACTTCAGCATTTGCTACTCCGATGAAAAAGAATGAAGAAAGAATAAGTAAAGTAGTAATTATTCCTTTTTTTATCATTTGTACATCACTCCCTAGATAAGTATAGCATAAAACATCAAAAGAAAAAGGAAAAATTCTCCTTTTTCACAAAATTTTCATTTAATTTATTGATTATCAGCAATCTTTTTATAATATTGATATCTTTTCATGGCCGAAGCTTTGTTATCTTCTAATAATGCACTCGCCATTTCTTTATTTTTTATACTTAAAGAACGATATCTGACTTCTCTTTCTAGGAAATCATGATATTTCTCAAAGTCTGGTGTTTTTGAATCAATATATAATTTTTCGTCTTCTGGTTTGTAGCGCATTAAAATTGTATATCCAACTTCAACAGCAAGTTTTTGCTCTTCTGTTGTACAACTCATCCCGCCTTTAATACCATGTTCAATACAAGGAGCATAAGCAATGATAATACTTGGTCCTTGATGGGCCTCGGCTTCTTTAAACACTTTTAAAGTTTGCATCATATTTGCCCCTAAAGAGATACTTGCCACGTAACAATTTGGATAACTCATAGCTATTCTAAATAAATCCTTCTTATGAGAGCGTTTTCCTAAATCGGCAAATTCAGCAACTTGGCCAATATGACTGGATTTACTCATTTGTCCACCTGTATTTGAATATACTTCGGTATCTAAGACTAAAATTTTAATATTTTCTTCTGATGATAAAACATGATCAATTCCTCCAAAGCCGATGTCATAAGCCCAGCCATCTCCTCCGATTGCCCAGACTGTTCTTGCAGGAATATAATCTAATAGACTTTTTAAATTTCCAATGTTATTTTCTTTAGATAGTTCCTCTTTAATTTTAGCTGTCACTTCATAATCGTTTTTGTTATCAAGCCATTTTTGATATAATTCTTTCGTTTTTTCTGGAACATTTTCTAGATTTTCTCGCATAATTTTTTCAATACGTTTTCTTTTATTTTGATATGATAAATGCATACCATAAGCAAATTCAGCATTATCTTCAAAAAGACTATTTGCCCACGGAATTGTATAAGGTGTTGATGGCGCGCTTCCTCCATAAATTGAAGAACATCCGGTTGCGTTTGCTAAAACGATTTGTTCGCCATAAAGTTGAGTTAGTAACCTAATATAAGATGTCTCTCCACATCCAGCACATGCGCCTGAGAATGCAAATTCCGGTTTTAACATTTGACTACCCTTAATTGTATATTTTGGAAAAACTTCTGGATTTTTGTAAGAATCAAAATACTTGTTAGCTATTTGTTGTTTCTCTTCTTCGTATGAACCTAGATATAAAGCCTTTTTTCCATTTTTTCCTGGACAAATTTTTACACAAAGACCACATCCAGTACAATCCGCTTCAGATACGCTTATTAAATAATGATAATCTGTAGCTCCCATAGCAATAGGTCCTTGCTCTTCCTTTACTAAGAATGGTCTTATTACGGCATGAGGACAAACAAAGGAACACATACCACATTGAATACAATTTTCAGGAATCCATTTGGATACTAGACCAGAAATTTTTCTCTTTTCTTTACTAGAAAGTCCACCTGGAAATTTTCCTTTACTTAATGGTAAGACTTCTTTTACAGTCAATTCATTGCCTAAACGAGCATTCATTTTTTCGATGATATTTTGAGGAATATTTTCTTTATTCACATTTACATCTTTGTCTGTGACTACTAACTTTCTTACCATCTTTAAAGCTTCAGCAATGGCATTTTGATTATTTTTAACAACGTCTTCTCCTTTTGTTTTAAAACTTTTTTCAATTGAGTCATTTAATTTTTGGATAGCATCTTTTTCTCCTAGTAAATTTAAAATAATAATTTCCATAATCTTACTGATTTTTCCTGGAATATGATTTTTCATGGCTATTTCATCAGCATCGATTGTTAGGATTCTTAAATTTTTGTTTATAATATTTTGAATATCTGAAGACGACATTTTTTCTAAACATTTTTGTTCATCTTTGGTATTGATAAGCAGAATGCTATTCGGTTTTGCTTTGTTTAGGATTTGATATTTTTCAAAATATTCATCTTTTGTTACAACTGTTAAATCTGATGCGGTAACATAGTATGGTGCATGGATTTTTTCTTTCCCTATTCTTAAATGACTAACTGTTACTCCACCACTTTTTTTTGAATCATATTCAAAATATCCTTGAACATAATTTTCTTCACCCATAATGTGCATAATGTCTTTACTAGCTGATACCATACCATCTGAACCAAAACCATAAATTTGAATTTCATAAGCATTTAGATTAATTTCATAGTCTTCTCTTTTTAAACTTGTATGATTTACATCATCTATAATTCCAATAGTAAAGTTATTTATAAGTTTTGTTTCTAACATTTTATATACTGCATAAATATCACTTGGTGTAGTATTTTTGCTAGATAATCCATATCTTCCTCCGACAATTTCAATCTCTTTGTCTTTTAATGTTGCTACTACATCTAAATATAATGGTTCACCTGTGCTTCCTGATTCTTTTGTCCGATCTAAAACAGCGATTCTTTTTACTGTATCAGGTAAAACATTTTCTAAATATTTTTTGCTAAAAGGACGATATAGGTGAACAATAATGCAGCCTATTTTTTCGCCTTTTTTCATTTCTTTTTCGACCACAAGTTTTATTGTGTCGGTCACACTTCCCATAGCTACGATGATTCTTTCCGCATCAGAGGCTCCAAAGTATTCAAAAGGTGCATAATGAGTATCTGCTAATGTGTTGATTTTTTGCATATAAGTGTTTACAATATCAGGCATTTGTTCATAAAGTGGAGTTCTGGCTTCCATGCTTTGAAAATAAATATCTTCGGTTTCAGACATCCCATATTGTTTCGCTTCTCCAATATTTAAAGAACGTTCTTTAAATTCTTTTAATTTTTGTTCATCTACTAATGCAATTAAATTTTCACGGCTTAAAGGGTTTAGCACGTTTAATTCATGACTGGTACGAAAGCCATCAAAAAAATGAAGAAATGGCAAAGATCCTTTAATGCTTGATAAATGAGCAACTGCCGCTAAATGATAAGCTTCCTCAACATTTGAACTTGCTAACATACAAAAACCTGTTTGTCTTGCCGCATAGATATCTGAATGATCTCCGAAAATGGATAAAGCATGTGTAGCTATTGTTCTTGATGCAACATGAATTACTCCTGGTAAGCATTCACCAGCAATTTTATACATATTTGGAATCATTAATAGTAACCCTTGACTTGCTGTAAAAGTTGAAGCAAGAGAACCAGCTAAAAGTGCTCCATGCATCGCTCCAGCGGCACCTGCTTCTGATTGCATTTCGGTTACATGGACAATATCATTAAATAAGTTTTTTACTTGTTTGCTACTTTGAGCATCCATATTGCTTGCCATCGGACTTGAAGGCGTGATTGGATAGATACTTGCTACTTCGCTAAAAAGATAGGCCATCATTGAACATGCTGTATTACCATCTACAATTTGTTTCATAAATTCACATCCTATTCTTGTTTTATTATATCATGATTTTTTTATTTTCTGATAACAGATTTAAAAAATATGTTAAAGTTAGCTCAAAAGAATTTTTAAATTTCTTTACGATTAATACTTTTTGTATTTAATATTTCTTTATTTTTCTTATTTATAAAACAAATATCATAACCACATATATTTGCAATTTTTTCAATCGTTTCAAATGTTTCGATCGTCGCAGCTCATGGGTTCGGTGCTGGCATAGTGGGCTTTGCTTACTACTACTGGGTTACCAACAGCATTGGCGTGCGCGGAGTTATACTCATTAAAAAATATAAAGTCTTTGATCAACTTTATATTTTTTTATAAGTGATAATATTTTATTCTATTTTGATAATCTTTTTCAGCTGCTTTTTTGAAATTTATCCCGAAATCAATATCCATTGAAAAGAATAAACTATCATAAATCAATTTATCTTCAAACGGCAAAATTGTAGTTATGGCAATATAAGGTAACTCATTATAAGGTATTATTTCATCAATATTTGAAGTAATTCCTTTTATCATATAACATTTCTCTTCATCCATTATTGCTGTATATTCTTCTAAGTAATCCATTATAAAAAATATTTTACGAATTCCTTTTTTAAATCCTTTGACAATTTCTAATTCTTCTTTAGAAAATTTATAAGGATTTGCTAAGACAAATTCTGTGATATTCGCTTCTTTATTTTTCCATAGTTTGTCAATTATTTCTGATAAATCATGTGGATTTAATCCTATTTGCTTATAGATTTTTAATTTTGGTTTGATTTTATATTTTCGATTGGTAAAATCCAATAATCCAAAATATAATTTATAAAATAAATCTCGTTCTTTTTTGCTTAAACAAGCATTTTTTTGTGGAATATATTTTTTGTGTTTATGTAAATGATATTCTATGTTTTCTTGATTTTGTTTTCTTACTTCATTTGGAGTACAACCGTTTAATGCACCTGAAGGCATTTCATCCATTGCGACATCCATATCTTTTAGATAATCAGTTAAGTCTATATCTTTTAAAGCGGGAACATTTATAAGTGCATTTTTAAGACTTGTTCTATCTCTATTTAATAAAGCATATTCCTGTACATATTCAATAAAATCTATATAGAAAAAAGGAAGTGTAATTGTTTCTTTGTAAAATTTCTTTATTTTTGGATTATTCATATTAAAATCATTATAAAATAAAGAAATATAATCTTTTATATTTACTTGAGTAGTAAATGCGCCTCCTTGTTTTTTTCGCTCTTCAGCTAATTCATCTTTTAAATGATAATAATCATTATAAATAGCTTCAACTTGCTCTCCTATGCTTTCTAAAGTTATCAATTCTAATGAAACATAAAATTTAAAAAGTTGATTATTAAGGATATGGTAACGAAATACGGTTTCTTTTACTCCTAGTAAAGATGAGCTTATTTGAATTAAACTTTCAACTAAAATTGTTCCTTGAATTTTACAAATACTTACTAGTATTTCATTTAATTTATCAATTGCTTTTGTTTCATTCCATTTCACATTTTTAAGCGCTAATTTTATATTATTTTCTAATTCTTTAATTATTTGATAGCCTGTACCTATGTTGTAAAAAATCAAAAATTTCTTTTGTAACATTTTTTCTTCCCATTCATATTTACTTTCACCAGGCATTGACTTTTTTTCTAGTAACATTTCTAAGTATTTTAATTCTCTTGTTGTACATATATTGATAATTTTACGATAATCTGAATAAACATTAAAAATTTCTTTAAGCATCTTTACTTTTGTAATTTTCTCATAATCTTTAAAATCTTCTACAATTCGACTATACGAATCAAAAACATATTCTTTTTTATAATATTTTATTTCTTCTAACATTTTTTCTAATCTTTCTTAACACTTTCTGTTTCTTTTACAATATAAATAGGTCTTTTTTTGGTTTCTAAATATGTTTTAGCTAAGTATTCACCAAATATTCCCATAAAGAATAATTGAATTCCACTTACAAAAATGATGATGCAAGCAAGGCTTGGCCAACCACCTACTGGATCACCCCATATCAAAGTTTTGCATATTATTACAAGAATCATGATGAAAGCGATGATGCAAAACAAAATTCCTAAAAAAGCTGCAATCGTTAAAGGAACAGTTGTAAAAGCTACTATGCCTTCAACAGCATATTTAAATAATTTCCAAAAAGACCATTTCGTTTCTCCAGCTACTCTTTCAACATTTTCAAATTCTATCCATTTTGTTTTGAATCCAACAAAACTCCATAATCCTTTAGAATAGCGATTATATTCCCTGCAAGATATGATTGAGTCAACCATTTGTCTTGTCATTAATCTATAATCTCTTGCTCCATCAACCATTTCTACTTTACTCATATGATTAATAATTTTATAAAATCTTCTAGCAAAAAAACTTCTGATTGGTGGTTCACCTTTTCTTGTTACTCTTCTTGTTCCTACACAGTCATAATCTTCCTCTTCAATATATTTAACCATTTCTGGTAACATTTTTGGTGGGTCTTGTAAATCAGCATCCATCAAAGTTACGTAATCTCCTGTTGAATAATCAAGTCCTGCTAACATGGCAGCTTCTTTTCCAAAATTTCTGGAAAAGGAAACATAACAGACTCTTTTATCCTGACTGTTTAATTCTTTAATAATTTTTAAACTGTTATCTTTTGAACCGTCGTTTACAAAAATAAGTTCAAATTGATAATTTGACATACTTTCCATTACTTTAGACATTTCTTTATAAAACAATGGTAAGGATTCTTCTTCATTGTAACAAGATACAATTACACTAATTTTTTTCATAAGCCACTTCCTAACTTTATTTTACCAAAATTTTGAATAAATTAATAGTACACCTTTATGCTACAAAAACTTAGTGTTTTAAAATCTGCATTTTTTATTTCTTCAGGAATTTGATTTTCTTTTAAAAAGATGTATATATTGCCTTTTTTTATTTCATCTAACCGAAAATAATATTTATCTACTTGGATAATATTGTTTCCATCCATTATCTTTTTTTCATTAAATGTATATGGATCCATTTCTAATGCAAGCATCGTATATATATAAGGCTGATGATAATCTTCATCAATCACATAAATTTTATCTGCATCACTTTGACTTGCGAAGGATAAAGCTGATGCTATATCTTCTTCTGATACAAAGAAATAGGTATCATGAACTTCTTTAGGATATTCTTTAAAATAATAATGACCGAAGGAAAGAAACATAATAAGATACATAGTTAAAATGACATATCCACTCCAATTTTTCTTGGATATTAAAGCACTTATTCCCATGATAATAAAATAAATTAATGGAAAATAAATGGCATTTGCTCGATTAATATTTGGTCCATCTAAAATCATGGTAATAAGAAAAACTGAAATAAATAAAGCTAGCATTATTCCATCTAAATTTATCTTTTTTTCTTTAATAGCTTGAATTGTATTTTTACAAACTAAAATAAATCCATAAATACAGAAAGGAATACTAAAATAATAAACTGTTCCATATTCTTTAAACGCATTGTAAATTAAACCGTCATTAGAAAATAAAATTCCAAAAATGTTAAAATTCTTCCAAATATTTTGAAGACTAAATTCACTTCCCCGATAGAAAAATAGTTCAGGAATAGATAAGAATGGTGTTTTTATTTCATTTATCAATCCATTATTCACTGCGAGCATTAAAATTAAAGGTAAAGCTAAAATAAATAATGGTATTCCAAGAAGAAAACACTCACTCCATTTTATTTTTTCACTATATAAACCATATAATAAAACTATTGCGAGAAAAATTGGTAAAATCAAGTAAGAAACAGCATAGGTATATAATGTTAACCCAAAACTTATTCCAGAAAAAATAAACCATCTTTTTTTATGTTTTGTAAGAGCTTGGTATAGAAAATAGCAAGAAATTATTATCATTGGAAATAATAAATAGGACTCTAACCCCCATCTAGAATGCATGATGGAAAATGGTAAACACACTAGTAAAAAAAGAGTGATTATTGCGCTTAACTTGCCTTTTTCTTTTTTCATCATTGAAACAAAACAATAGGCTGAGATGAAAGATAAAAGAATAGCTGGCAAGCGTATGTTTTCGACACTGAACCCTAAAATATCAATAACTATGAATGCTAGATATGTATATAAAGCATTTTGACCTCCGCCAAAATTAATAAAATAAACAGGATTTTGATATAGAAAACGGTCTACTCCATATCTACTTAAATTTAAAGCATCATACGCCATCCCTGCTTCATCAACATGAAGTCCATTTGGAATATTTCCTAGATTAAATGTTAAAAGAAAGACAAACAAACCTGTAAAAAAAAGAATTATTCCTTTATAGACTTTGTCTACTTTTTTTTCTATTTTTTTATCTAATGGCTTTTTCCATAAAAATAGGATAAGTAAGATACTTATTATTGTAAAAATTATTGAAAGAATATTAATCATTTTCTTCCTCCAAATTTCTAGCTATATGATATCTTGGTCTTTTTTTGGACTCACTATATATTTTTCCAATATATTCTCCTACTATACCTAAAGAAAGCATTTGTACTCCACCTACTAACCAAATAGAGCATGCAAGGAAAGTCCAACCATCTACTGTATATCCAACAAGTTTTACCACAATACAATAAATTGTTACTAATAAACTAATAATAAAAATTAAAATTCCTAAGTTTAAAATTAACCTTATGGGTTTAACGCTGAAGGATGTGATTCCGTCCCATGCAAAGTGAAGCATTTTCTTTAGTGGATATTTGCTTTCTCCAGCAAATCTTTTATTTCTTTCATAGTAAACAACGTCGCTTGTATAACCAATTAAAGGAAAAATACCTCTCAAAAATAAATTTACTTCTTCATATCCATCTAAAGCTTCTAAAACTCTTTTACTTGTTAACCTATAATCTGCATGATTAAAGACAATGTTGACCCCTAAAAATTTCATAATTTTATAAAATGTTTCGGCAGTAAATCTTTTAAACCAACTGTCTTTTTTTCTTGAGCTTCTCACTCCATAAACAACGTCACAACCTGCGAGATATTTATCAATCATTTCATCGATTGCATTAATGTCATCCTGTAAGTCAGCATCCATACTAATTACTACATCTGCATAATTTTTAGCTGTTAAAAGTCCTGCTAATAAAGCATTTTGATGTCCCTTATTTCTTGAAAGGCATATACCTGTAAAAAGCGAATTTGTCTCGTGAAGATTAAGAATTTTTTCCCATGTTTTATCTTTTGAACCATCATTTACAAACATTACCTTACTTTTTTTTGAAATCTTATTTGCTTTTATTAAGCTTTTTAATTTTTTGTCAATTTGTTTTGCGGTTTCATTAAGCACTTCTTCTTCGTTATAGCATGGAATAACAACATATAATACTTTTTCCATTTATTAAGCTCACTTCCTACGTTTATTTTTACACAAATATATAAAAAAAGCAATAAAAGAGAAATTTTTATTACTTTTTTAACAAATTCAAATATAATTCATAACTTTGACGATTTTTTTTAACTATAACTTGAAGTATAATTCCTGTAATGAATAACAGTAGTGCAAATACATAGATAAAACCACTTACTATTAAGGTTGGAAAACGTAATACTAAACCTGTTTTAAAATAATCTACAAATACTGGAACTACTAAAATAGTTGCAAGTATAGCTAATAATAGCGCAAGAAAGCTAAAAAATCCAAACGGCTTATATTCTTTAAATAAAGTTGCAATTGTTTTTAATACTTTTAGTCCATCTGAATAGGTATTTAGTTTTGAAACACTTCCTTCAGGTCTATCGCGATAATTAACTGGAATTTCTATCAGCTTAAAATTTTTATCAACGGCATGTATAGTCATTTCAGTTTCAATTTCAAATCCTTTAGAAAGAACAGGAAATCCTTTAACAAATTCATAACTAAAAGCTCGATATCCAGTCATTATGTCTTTAACTTCATTTTTAAATAAATGATTAATTAACCAACGAACTATTTTATTTCCAAAATTATGGAATGGTCTTTTATTTTCTGTAAAATACGTTGAAGATAAACGATCTCCTATTACCATATCAGCTTTTCCATTTAATATCAAATCGCACATCTCTTTGGCATTTTCAGCTGGATATGTGTCATCTCCGTCTATCATTAAATAACATTCAGCATCTATTTCTCTAAACATTGTACGAATCACGTTTCCTTTTCCTTGGCGATATTCGTATCGTACAATAGCTCCAGCTTTTTTTGCAATAATATCTGTTTTGTCTGTTGAATTATTATCATACACATAAATTTTAGCTTCAGGTAATGCTTTTTTGTAATCTTCTACAACTTTTTCTATAGTTTTTGCCTCATTGTAACAAGGTATTAGAATAGCAATTTTATCCATAAGACACCTCTTCCAATCCTATTATACCTTTTATTAGAATTATATTCAAATAGAATATACCAAAAAATGCCTAAACTCCCAGACAATAAATACTTTATAAAAAATTTTTTTTAACGTCAACCAGTCAGTTTGAAAAACCATCTATGTTGACGTCCTTAAGATCTTTCATTATCTTATTTTATTTCTAAATTGACACAAGAAAGAATTTTATCTTCGACTAAATTATTTTTTTCATCTACTACTCGTATTTCTAGTTCATCTGTATTTCTTGTATCTATTGAACTACTTACCCGAATCATTTGTCCATCATTTGGAAGAACTGATGTAGAAATAATTTCTTCTTCACCATGCTTTTTTGATACCAATTGGACTTGATAATTTGATACTGATTCATTTTTTGATTTATTATTTAAACCGATCCAATAAGATATTTGAGTATTTTCTTTTTTAGGAAAAGATAATTTTTTTTGTACAAATTCTTCATAATTATTCATAATATTTGAAGTGTTCTCGTCAATTTCAACAATATATAAATAATTATTATAATTTAAAAAACTAGGGGTGCTTGTTTTATAAAATTCTTTTATTTTATATCCACTACTATTTAAATTATCTATAAATGCTTGGAATTCTATCGCATCGGCTAATGTGTATAAATGAGTTATTTTTTCTAACCGCTCATTTAATAAATTTTTAGCATATTCTGTATCAGTTGACATAACTAATGAATAAATTGGAATTTCATCATTTAATAACATCATATATCCAGAATTAGCATTTACTACTCCCCAAGCAGAATTTTCAGGCATTTGCACTGGTTCATCTTTGACAAACAATTGCTTCACATTATATTTGTAACTCTCTAAACCATTACCAAAAATGTTATTTGCAGACCAGTAGTCAGCTTGATATACATAATTAAAAACATTATAATAAACATGATAAGAAAGCAAAACTATTATGACTGGTAAACAAATATATTTCTTGTATTTAATGCAATCTATTATAAATATTCCGATGGTTATAGTAGACAAAATGAGTAAAAATAGACCATATCTTGTATATCCTAATACGAATTTAGCCCAAATCAAATAATAAAAAATCAGACAAACCATAAATAGTAATTTTGTTTTGTTTACTTTTCTTTTTCGAATTTTTTGTAATAAGTAATATCCTAAATAAGAAATTGCTATTAGATAACCAATGGCCCACGCAGGCTCAATAATTGAAATATCTATAGCTCTATTTTTTTCAAAAAGCATTTTTACTGGCCAGATTAAAGTTTCTAATAATCCTTTTGGTCCAAATCGAAGATCCATCCAATTTGTATTGCTGTATAAGTTCGACTGAAAAATAGTATTATAAAATGGAAAAAATGGATTACTCGTCTCTAAATAAGTGTAAATCATATAGATAATAAATGGAAAACAGAAAGTTATACTTGAAACTAATAATGTTTTCAACTTAAACTTTTTCAGTTCTTGCCAATAATTTATTAAAAATAATAGAAATAACCCTAAAATAAAGTAAGCGTTAGAAATTTTGGCACAAAATGCTAATCCTGAAAGAAAAGCCATAAAAGGAAATAATTGATTGATATCGTAATTATATTTTTTAAATATATGTATAAATATTTCTAGTAAGAAAATAATAGAAAAATAATCTACATAATAAACATCTATTAAATCTATAATTGAAAATGTAAATATGGAAAAAGTAGCGATTAACGTTTTTGTTAAAGCATTTTTTATATTTAAAGACATTAAAATTTGTTTTATTTGATGATAAATAACAATCAAACATAAATAATTAAAAATTAAACCTAACCGATATCCAAATACCAATCGAAATGGATAAAAAGCGCGGTCTGTAAAAGAGTATGTATAGGAATTAATGTTACGACTTGGAAAAAAATCACCTGTTAATAAGTTATTAAATGGATGAACTTGTGAATACAAATGATAATTTAAAGTGTCATACATTCGGTCCGGAAATACAATAGTTATTGCAAATACCAAAAAAAGTAAGATATAAAAGATCCAATCAGCTTTATTAAAGTCCTTTGTAATTTGAATTTTTTTATTTACAAAATGAATAATTCCTAAGCTTAAGACTCCTGAAATAAGTAAACTGATAAAATAGTTCCAATTAAAGAAAAAAGTAAGATAATCATTGACTAAAATAATGAAACAAAAAGCAATGAATAGATACGAAAAGATATTTATTTCAATTTTTTTCATATTTATTCCTTCTCTTTAATTCTATTTATAATCTCTAATGATGTATATCCGTTTTTTTGAGCTAGAACAGAAAAACATCTTTCAATAGCATGAGCCATAGTCCCATCCAATTGACCATCTTCTTCTTCAAAGTCTTCTTTTGTAACTGATGTGAATATTTCTTTAATTGCATCCATTTTTGCCCAGAACATAGAACTAGTTGGAAAAGTCAAAAAGTAATTTATTTCTGATAAATCTATACCTAATTTCTGGAATAATTTTTCCATATTTTCTCTATTATTTTCAATTGCACCAGTTGAGTCAATTAATGAATAAAAAATTCGGGGATATGGAATTGAATATATAATTCCTAATTTAGGATTGTCCAAAAATTCATTAAATATAGCTAGGATATTCTCTGTATTCCCTAATATATTTTTATAAACATATCTCCGCCAATCATTGCCAAAATTCGTAGTTGTACTTTTTTTGGAATGCAAATGCAAAAAATAATCATAATTCTGATATACCTTTTTTGTTTGTAAAATCATTGGTAAAATATCACGACCATGATTTGGATAGGTATCAATCTGATATTTTTTTATTTTTTCATCTTTTAAAATTTTAGCAATTTCCTTTTTTTTTTTTTTAGTTTTTGTTGTAATAAATAAATTAAATTTATATGGGTTTTTTTTTATTTTTTTAATCATTTTTGGTAGTATGTCTGGATAGTATTTATGTGTTT
>CALVXT010000003.1 GCA_944371545.1 uncultured Bacilli bacterium
ACTAACATAATAACTGCTAAAATTACAATAACTGCTAATAATTCAATTAAAGTAAAACCACGTCTTTTCATCATTTATACACTCCTTATTCTTAAATAATTATACACAACATTTCAAACACAGTCAAGCTAAAACACTAGATTTGTTAATCCTTTTTACATATGCATTACTTTTTTTAAATTCCAGCCTTTATAGAAGGTCTTCTAGGACAACATTTTTTGCTCTTTTATTTTTTCAAGCCATTTTCTTATTAAATTATCTTCTGTTATTTCTGGATGATACTGAACCCCTATCCAAAGCAGATTAGGATTAATGTTTTCAATAGCCTCGATTACACCATCTTGATCAGTAGCCACCACTTTAAACAAAGGACCTATTCTTTTTACAACAACATTATGAAGACTAACAACATGTACTTTTTCTCTTTTATAAACGTGATGCAAAAAAGAATCTTTTGCTAAAACAATTTCATGTTGGGCGTCCTCAATATTGTCACGAGTTATGACTACGTCTCCATGAATATTAGGATGTTCTAAAATTGTTAATGTAGGATTTTCCTTTTTCATTTTTTGATAAAGATCATAAATTTCTTTTTCAGACAAATTCATATACATATTTTTTGATTCTTCCTGCATTACAGAAAAAATAGCCATTGCTTGCATTCCCATACATATGCCTAACACAGGCTTTTTCTTCTCATATGCATAAGCTAAAATCTTATATAATTCGTGATCAATTCTACTTCCACCAGGAAACAAAAAAGCATCACACAACTCTAGCTGTTCTACACATATCTTGCCGTCATTTAATAATAAACTTAAAGGGATTGCACCAGCTTCATAAATTTTTTTAGGATAATTATTCACAAACTCATAACGGTCCTGATAAGGATCATTTGTTTCATAAAGACGAATAGTCGGAACAATTCCAATAACAATTCTTTTATTTAATGTCATACCAGTTTTTTCCATAATCAGCACTCACTTTCAAAGGAACATCTAAAGAAATAGTATGTGTCATAATTTCTTTTACAATTTTTTCTACTTGTTCTTGTTCCTCTTTCACTACATCAAAAATAAGTTCATCATGTACTTGTAAAACCATTTTTGATTGAATATGTAAAGTAGCAAATTTCTCATAAATTTCCACCATAGCTTTTTTGATAATATCCGCACTTGTTCCTTGAATAGGAGTATTAAGTGCAATACGTTCTCCTGCTTGCCTTACCATATACTCAGGACTATTTAATTCTGGAATAGTTCTTCTTCGATTAAAAAGCGTTCGTACACTTCCTTGTTCATAAGCTTCTTCAACAATGCGCTCCATATAGCGTTTTACTCCAGGATAAAGTTCGTAGTACTTATCAATAAAGTTCTTTGCCTCTTTAGCGCTTATCTCTAAGTTTTCTCCTAAGCCAAAGCCACTAATACCATAAACAATCCCAAAAATCACGGCTTTAGCTGTACTTCGCATTTTCTTAGTAACTTCACTTTCCTTTATACCATGAATATCAGCGGCAACTTTTGTATGAATATCTTGATCATGAATAAATGCTTCTTGTAACTCTTTAGAGCCTGAGATATGCGCTAAAATACGCAGTTCAATTTGACTATAATCAGCACTTAAAAATTCATCATTGCTTGGGAAAAATGCTTCTCTAATTCTTTTACCCTCTTCATCACGAACTGGAATATTTTGCAAATTTGGTTCAGTAGAAGATAGTCTTCCAGTCCTTGCAAAATTTTGTTTAAAAATCGTATGAATTTTCCCATCATCTAAAATATAATTTTCAAGTCCTTCTAAATAAGTCGAATAAAGTTTAGTCACATTTCGATATTCTAAAACTTTCTCAATAATAGGATGAATGCCTAAGAGTTTATGCATTACTTTAGCATCCGTTTTAAAACCCGATTTATTTTTCTTACCACTTGGTAAACCTAATTTTACGAATAAAATATCTCGCAATTGTTTTGGGCTTGAAATATTAATCTCTTCACCAGCTAACTCATAGATCTCCTTAGTTAAAACTTCAATTTTTCCTTTCATTTCTTCTTTCATTTTATTTAAAATATCTCGATCAACTTTTATTCCTTCAATTTCCATAGATGCAAGAACAGGTGCCAAAGGCATCTCAATTTTTACAAACAAATCATACATTTCGTCTCTTTTTAAATCTAAAATAGCTCGATCACGTGAGTCAAAAATAAATTTACTTTTTAGTACAATATCTTGTTTTAACTCACTAGTTAACCCTTCTTTTTTCTTCCAAACATTATCTAAAAAAGCCACATTATAACCAGCTGGAACAGCATAATAAGCGATGTCATCTTTACTACCATCTTGAATTAAAGCATATACTATCATTATATCTGTATTTACCTTTGGACAATCTATGCCTTCTTTATGTAAAGCTACAATATTTTTCTTCCAATCAAAAGTATACAAAACTTTATCTTTGATTTTTTCTAATACATCAACAATAAGATGTTTAGGAACAAAATAAGATGCATCTTTACTTGCTAAAGACATACCTAAAATAGAACTCATATGATAATTAGACCCATCTAACTCAATATAAAAAGCATATTCATTACTTTCAGTGATTTCTTCTACACTAGTGATTTCTTTAAAAGAAGTATCAATTTCAACCCTTTCTTGTTTTAACCCTTTCATATAAGAGTAAAACTCAAGTTCTTCATAAATACTATAAAGTTCCTCAGTATTTTCTTTCGTATATTTAATATCTTCTAAATCTTTCACTTCTAAAGGAACATCTTTATAAATCGTAGCAATTTCTTTACTCATGAAGGCATTTTCTTTATCAACTTCTAATTTTTCTCTCGTTTTTCCTTTTATTTCATCAATATGCTCATAAATTTCTTCTAAAGAGTCATATTTCTGTAAAAGATTTAAAGCTGTTTTTTCACCAATTCCTCGTACACCCGGAATATTATCTGAAGAATCCCCTGCTAAAGCCTTCAAATCAATAATTTTAATCGGGTCAATTCCATAATCTTTTTTAAAAGTTTCTACATTATAACGAATATAATCTTTTTGCTTTAAAAGTTTCATTTCCAACTGAGGACTTACCAATTGCAGAAGATCACGGTCCGAAGAAACAATGGTTCCAACAAAATCCGGATCTTCTTCAACCATTTTAGCAAAAGTCCCAATAATGTCATCGGCTTCGTAAGGAGCAAGTTCAAAATAAGGAATACCCATTGCTTTTAAAATTTTTCTTGCATAAGGTTCTTGCATATGAAGCTCATCTGGAGTTTTCTTTCTTCCTTCCTTATAAAAATCATATTTTTCTTTTCGAAAGTTTTTCCCAATATCAAAAGCAACTGCGATATACTGAGGTTTCTCTTCTTCAAGAATTTTATGAATCATTCCAATAAAGCCATACAAAGCATTAGTTGGAAATCCTTTAGAATTTTTTAATAAATTACCAGAATAGGCTGTCGCGTAATAACTACGAAAGATTAAGTTGTTTCCATCGACTAAAATTATTTTTTTCATAAACATCACTCTTTCTTTATTTATTATATCAAGATTTTTTTTAATATGAAAAGAAAAGTGGGGATATGTCACCACTTTTTAATTTATTCTTTTAAAAGATTTATAAATAAATCGATTATTTTCTTTTACAAAATGATATTCATAGACGGCTGCATCTTTTAGATAATCGTCAAGAGATATTTCTGGAGCTGTATCTTTGTAAGTAATACGCCTTAATTCTTTTGTGTGATTTACATCATTATAAATTGTAATAGCTGTATCCTCACCTTCCGATATTTTATCAAAGTTATCATTAATAACAATGGATTTTTCAGTAAGAACATACTCATTGTTACTCTTTTTTGCCGATGTAATCTTTCTTAAAATTCGTTCATTAAAATTTCCATTACAACCAATTAAAATTTGATAATTTTGAGTAGTATTATCATATGTAAATGAACACAAATACTCGCTGATGACAGAACCTGAAGTATGAGTATAGGAAATATTTCCAAAAATTTTTTTTACATATTCATCTATTTGTTCATTAGAAATATTCTCTGTATAATTTGGGTGCTCTTTTAAAAAGTCTACAAATGCTGTAGCTAATATATACTCATTTGAAAAATTTTCAGTTTCATAAAGAGTTCTTAAAGTACTCACATCATCACTTGGATTAGCCATTTTATATAAGTAATTTACAGCTGGATCCTCAATAGAAATATTCTGATATATATCTTTACTTTTTGGAAGCAAAACATACCCAATTAAAATTCCTACTAAAATACTTAAAAGAAGGAACCCAGATATTAAAAGAATTTCTATTTTTTTCATTTGCATCACACCTTAATTTAACTATATCATAAATCTTTTTTTAAATTAACAAAAAATTGACTAAAAAAGCCAATTTAATTATTTCATAATTCTTTTTAAACTTTTAATCGCATTTTTTTCAATTCTTGAAACCTGTGCCTGACTTATATTTAATTTCTCTGCAATTTCCATCTGTGTCTTACCAATAATATATCTTTCAATTAAAATCTTTCTTTCTCGTTCACGTAATTTAATTAAAGCTTTTTTTAGAAGAAGCCGCATATCTCGTTCTTCGTTTTTTTCTTTATTATCTGCTAGTTGATCAGCTAAATAGATCGGTTCACCACCATCATTATAGATTGGTTCAAATATACTTACTGGTTCTTTTAAACTGTCTAAAGCATAAGAGATTTGAAAAATTGAAGTATTAAAATGACGAGCAATTTCTTCACATGTTGGTTCATAGCCATTTTTTTGAATAAATTTTTCTTTAAATCCTAATATTTGATATGCAAAATCTTTCATTCCTCTACTCACTCGAACTGAACTTTGATTATCACGAATATATCTTTTTACTTCGCCAATAATTAAGGGAATTGCATAAGTTGATAGTTTTAAATTTAAGGATGGATCAAAGTTATCGATAGCTTTAATTAATCCAATTACTCCCACTTGAAATAAATCATCCATGTTACTTTTGGTATTTTGAAATTTTCGAAGGACACTTAAAACAAGTTTTAAATTTCCATTAATCAATTCTTCTTTGGCTGACTTATTTCCTGATTGTAATTCTTCAAATAATTTCATTTGTTCTTCATTTGTTAAAACTTTTAGTTTACTGGTATTCACGCCAGTTAATTCTACTTTGTATTTTGCCATAAAAAAATCCTTTCACATTAGTTATGCGAAAAGATTTCAATTTTTATACATTTTTATATTTTTGATAAAGCTTCTATAGCTTCTTTTAAGGTACTTACAGATATTAATTCGATGTCGTATCCTTTCTCTTCTTTTACTTTTTTGGCTTCTTCATAATTTCCTTCTGGAACTAAGAAAACTTCGGCATTCTCATGAACGGCTCCAATCAGTTTATATTTTACACCGCTTATTTCCCCAACATTTCCTTTAACATCTATTGTTCCTGTACCAATAATTTTTTTCCCTTTTGTAATATCTTCTTCGGTTAAAGCATCATAAATAGCCAAACTCATCATTAAACCACCTGAAGGGCCAGATTCACTTTGCTTCATTTCTATTGAGGCAACTGGATCTTCTTTATAATTGTAAGTTACTGTGATGGCAATGCCAATTTTTAATCCTGTTTCGCTTTGATAAATTTTGGCATAGCACTTTTTTTGTTCTTCATCTCTTAGTACTTTAATCGTTAATGTATCTCCAGCTTGATGAGAGTTGATTATTGCTCTTAAATCCTCCGTACTTTTAATTTCCTTTCCATCAATCTGTAATATTTGGTCAAAAAGTTGTAAATCCGTATCTGCAGCATTCTCAATATACGTGATATTTACCTTTTCACTTTCCACCGTTACAGGTTTTCCAGCTTCTTTGTAAGCAGAGATAATTGCTGAATCAATGGACTGCTGAGTAGCAATTTGATCTGCTTTAATCGTTTCTTCAAAACTTTGATTATCATAAGTAATTTCACTATCTGGTACAATATCCCAATCCGGTATAATATAAGAAAGTAGAAGAAATGGAACACTTCCTTTTACCATCGAAACATAAGCCATTCCGAGCTCTCCTTCAGATGTATATCCGCCTTCGACACTTATTCGTTCACTTAAATTTACCATACCTCCTGGTGTATAAATTTTATAAGGCAATTGTACTCCAAAAATGATAAGAATTAGAATTAATACAATAAAAAATTTATAATTTTCTTTTATAAAACGTTTACCTGATTCAATAAATTTTTTAGCCATTTTATCCTCCACTATAACATTATAGCAAATTTTCTTTTATTATGAAAAACTCCAAGAAAAAATTGACAAATCTTGACAAAAACTCTGGCAAAAAAATCTTTTCTTGTCATATAGTTTACTATGAAACAAAATAAAGGTCCTTTACTTTTTTTAACGATTTTTACGATTATTCTTTTTAAAAATAACCAGGCAATACATGATGCCATTTTATCTTCTTGTGAACTTTTTATTACTCGTCTTTTTCCATCTTTATTTCCAATGATGGTCTTAAGTGATTTATTTATCTATTTTGACCTGCCAGGGCTTTTGTGTAAATGGATTGGTCCTGTTTTTCAAAGGGTATTTCATACTAGTCCTTATGGAGCTTTTGCTTTTTTTATTTCTTCTTTCTCAGGTTCTCCTGCCAATGCATATACCATTAAAAATTTACATGAACAAGGATATTTATCTGTCACAGAAGCTAGTCATGTTCTTGCTTTTTCTTTTTTTAGTAATCCTTTGTTTTTATATGCAATGCTTTCTTTAATTTTTCCAAATGATTTACTTACAGTTTTAAAACTTATTCTTTTACCTTATGTTATCAATTTGCTTTTAGGTTTTTGTTTACGAAAGAAGACCATTATTCTGCAAAATATGCAACCTAACCCACGAGAGGATTTTGGCGTTTTCTTTTCAAAAAGTATTAAGAAAGCTATGAATACACTTCTTTTTATTCTAGGAACTGTGACTATTTTCTTTATTTTAAATCAAATTCTTAATCCGTGTCATATCCCAATTTTTTCTGGAATTTTTGAAATCAGTCAAGGACTAAATACCTTAGTAAATGCGGACATTTCTTATAAATTAAAAGAAATTTTGGCCATCTTTTTTATTAGTTTTGGAGGATTTTCTATCCATTTACAAATAAAGGGAATTTTAAGTGATACCAAAATTTCTTATAAAACTTTTTTTCTTTACCGAATTTATCAAAGCATTTTAAGTGTTTTATTTATCTGCGTAATTTAAATGTTTTTGGGGCTAAACGATATACTATGAATAAAGATAGAACTGAATATAGAACACAAAATAGAATTAAGCATGCTCCAAAGTAAAGAGTTGGTAAATGTAAGTCAATCATGAAATAACAAACAAAATACGTCAAAAATTGAACTACACTATACGTACTACTCTTCATTTCCGTTTCTACATTATAAGGTTGTAATAAATAATACATCACTAGATAGTGAACAGAAAAGAAAATACTCATAGCGATTATGGAAACAAATAATACAATATAGTTTAATGGATTATCGGTTCCTCCCGTGATAAATAAAAGTACTGGTAGTGCGATTCCTAATATACTAGCAGGGATTATATTTAGAAAAATTAATGTTTTTAGACGTTCTTTAAAAATTCCTAAAATTACCTTCGGTGTTCTGTAAATTCTGTATGTTAGCATACTGTGGTCACAATTTAAAAACATCGCACTTGTAACGGTTTGTCCTCTGTTTAAAAGATACATAATAAAAACAAAATATGGTAAATATGTCAATAACAAATTGTTAATTTCTTGATGAATATCTTTATTCATCAAAAGAGCTATGACAGCCAATACGAATAAGAAAAGTAAAACGATAGATTGTTTTTTAATAGCTAAAGTTAAAATTTTTCGATGACGTTTGACAAATAAATCATGAAAGTAAGCAAAGCCACTTTTATTACTTGTGAATTTCTCATTATATTCAATATTTTTTAAGGAAGAAGCCCGTGCGATTTCATTTTTATTGTTTGCATTCACGATGTAGATGTTGTTGTTAGATAAAAGCTCTTTGTAAACTTTTCGATAATAAGGAAACTTCCATAGTTGAATCCATGAAAAAATACTTAGTCCTATACTTATAGCTAGTAGAATACAAAATAGTGTCTCATTTATTGTTATTTTTAAGAATGGGATTCCATAAGCACAAAGGAGGAAAATGAAAACAAAAATCCAATAACTTTTTGGAGGATTATTTTCGTTTATGACTTTTCTTTTTTTCACGTATTTTCTTAAATTGATTGCTGACATTATTATTTTGGCTGAACAAACAAATAACGGTAAAATTATACTTAACCAAGGTGGCAATCCCACGAGAAAGCCAAAAAGAAGAGTAAATGGTAAAAAGCCAATGAAAGTTCTACCCATGGCATAAATATAATTGCTAAGTGTATATTCTTTTGCATCCATATTCATTAAAATCATCGCGTAGTATTTATCTTTTGTTGGATTGAACATATATGTATTTAAAATTGCACCTGCTAATGTTAAAAAGAAAAATAAATGAAGGAATGTCTCTTTACCATTTGTTTGATACATACTTAGAAATGCAAAAATCATCAACCATAAATAAAGAAATTTTCCTAGAAAAATATTTAAAATTTCTAATAATATACTTATAATATTTCCAAAAATTTTTATTCTTTTATTTTTATATAAACTGCTTGGTAAAATTTTTTTAATAAGAGGAAGTTGTTTTAAAGAATAGATAATGCTATTTACTCGATAGACATTTTTTAAACGAAATGAAATACAAAATGATTTAAA
Source organism: uncultured Bacilli bacterium (assembly GCA_944371545.1). Classification (GTDB taxonomy): domain Bacteria; phylum Bacillota_I; class Bacilli_A; order RF39; family UBA660; genus Ventrenecus. The sequence continues at coordinate 8,815 of CALVXT010000003.1, forward strand.
CATAACTACTCCTCTTTTAAAGCATCGATAATCTTTTCTTTTAAAGATTCATCTTTGTTTGTCTTTTTATCTACATGTTCTAAAACGCCTTTATTTAATAAAACAATTTCATCACATAAATCTAAAGCTAGTTCCATAATATGAGTTGAAAAAATAATAATATGGTCTTTTTTAATACTTTTAAGCAAGTTTTTCATTTCTTCTGCTACGACAACATCAAAGCTTGTTAATGGTTCATCCAATAAAAGAACTTTTGGATTCATAATAATATTTACTAGCATTTGCATTTTATTTTTCATACCATGAGAATAATCTTTTAATAATTTATCACGATCTTCTACTTCTATTTTTATTAAGTCAAAATACTCATCAATTGTTTTTTGATTCTCGATTCGTTCTTGATTTATTTCGATAAAAAATTTTAAAAATTCACGTCCAGTTAAAAATTCTGGAACATTAGGAGTAGATAACACATATCCGATATCTTGAGCTTCTATTTTTATCTTTTTATCAGTTTCTAAATAAAATTCTCCTGAGTCTATGTCTAAATCTTCATTTAAACAATTAAAAAGTGTTGTTTTTCCAGCACCATTTCTTCCTAATAAACCATAGATTTTACCACTTTCAAAAGTAAAGTTTATGTTTTTTAGTACTTCTTTTTTTTCAAAACTTTTCTTTAAATCTTTAATAATTAACTTCATACAAAAACTCCTTCACTTCTTTTAAGAATATCAAAAAAATAGTAAAAAGTACAGGCATTTTTTCTATTTCATCATATGCTTATATAGAAAGGAGTATGGTTATGAATAATAATTGTGATTATCAAAGAGCATACAATTACGTCCAAGATTATCAAAAAAATCATCCAAGTCAAGGGTGCTGCTGTAGCCCAAGGATTATTACGGGACCTACAGGACCAACGGGGCCTGCCGGACCTGCAACTATTGCTGTAGGTACAACTACTGAAGGACTACCTGGAAGTACACCATCTGTTGTTAATGCTGGAACGAATCAAAATGCTGTTTTAAATTTTGTTATTCCTGCTGGAGCTACTGGACCAACCGGACCTACTGGACCACAAGGAGCAACAGGAGCTACTGGACCGAGTGGAATCGGAACAACAGGACCTACAGGACCTACAGGTGCTACTGGACCAGCCGGAACAGGTGCTACAGGGCCTGCAGGTGCTACAGGGCCAACGGGAGCTACAGGACCTACGGGACCTGCTGGAGCAACTGGGCCTACGGGTGTTACAGGACCTACTGGTGCTACTGGGCCAGCGATTACTTTATCCATTGGTACAGTAACTACTGGAGCACCTGGTGGAACTGCTGCTGCTTCTATCAATTCTTTAGGTGGTAATGCTTATTCGCTTAATTTAACAATTCCTCAAGGACCTACTGGACCTCAAGGTACTGCCGGAACTACTGGAGCTACTGGACCAACGGGACCAACAGGTGCAACAGGACCTGCAGGAACAGGTGCAACTGGACCTACTGGTGCTACTGGGCCAACAGGTGCTACTGGACCAACCGGACCTACTGGAACAGGAGCTACTGGACCTACAGGTGCTACGGGGCCAACGGGTGCTACTGGACCTACAGGACCACAAGGTACTGCTGGAGCAACAGGACCTACGGGACCACAAGGTACTGCTGGAGCAACAGGACCTACGGGACCAACAGGTGCTACTGGACCAACCGGACCTACGGGACCTACTGGACCATAGTTTTTCTGAAATCATTCCTTTATTCTCATTTAAAAAAGGCAAGAAATTTCTTCTTTGCCTTTTTTTATTTTTCTTTTAAATCAAATTGCATTGCATCATATAAAGATTTTGTTACTGTTGAAAGTTCTTCTTCATCAAGAACTGGATAAAGCTTATCTGGCTCAAGATTATTTACCGTTAATTGTTTATAAATTTTTGTATTTTCAGGATGTACATTTTCTTGGTCATCAATTTCTAAAAGCAAATAATATATATTTTTTCCTTCAATAGCCATGGATGAAATTATATATTTTTCATTTTCAATTGTTAAAATATCATATAGTTCATAATTCATATTATCTACTTCTTCCTCCTAATTCTTGATCAACTAAATCGCTCACTTGATCACCAATATTTCCCTGTAAATTTATAGAATTTATATCAAATACACCTGTTGGAATTTTATTTTCTAAATAATCTTCTTCTCCACTTTTAGCTACACCAGAAACACTTTGTAAAACTCCTCCAGAAGATAAAATGCTATCAATCTTTTCTTGTCTATTATTCTCTTCTGAGTTAACAGTTACTATTGTTCCATTTGGCATTTGATAATGCTCAGCCACGATTCGATAAGAATCATTTTGATAAGTTGGTGTTAATGGTTCACTTAAATCGGTATTTGTATATATTGCTGAATTTTCCTTTAAAGTAAAATTTGTTTTTAATTCAGGCTGCTCTTCTTTCTCTATATTTTGAGCAGGTTCAGCAAGCGTATTCACATTATCTATAATAATTGGCTCTAAATCATTTAAAGCTTTATTATTACTTTCTTTAGAAATTTCCGTTACTACTTCTTCTTTTATATTGGTATTTTGTTTTCCTAATTGATATCCCATACCTGCAACAGCAATTAAAGCACCCACAGATAAAGCAATTCGAACCGCTTTCTTTTTTAAGAATTTTTTGATTTTATCTAATTTCTTAGGTTTTTCAACTTTTTTCACTTTAACTGGCCTAAATAACTTCTCACGAAGAACTTGGATTCTATTTACTAAAACTTCAACAAGTAAAGCATATTTCTTATCAAAAGAATAAACATTTCCTTGAATTTCTTGAGACACTTTTTCTGTAATTGGTCTAGAACAAATATCATAAATCATAAGCGTATAGTACTCTAATTTTTCCTCATCACTTAAAGTTTTGACATAATCTTCATCTATCGTAACATCTAGCTCTTCTTTTGAATTTTCTTGTTTAAATAGAAGCAATTTTGATGCAGCTTTTGTAAAAGGTTCTGTATACAAAGAATCAATTTCTACTGTTTGATTATCCATAAAAAGTTTTACAGGATTTTTACAATCTTTTAAAATAATTTGATTAATTAAATCTTTACAATAATTTACCTTTTCTTCTTTATTTAAAGATTCATAGTACTTATCATCAAACACAATTCTTCCAATTTTATTTTTTGAATCTTCAAGAGCTTGAATAGTCAATTCATTTTGAATAAATTCTTTAAAAGAAGATTTTGGAAGTACTTTAAACTCATTATTTAAACTTACAGTCTCTACTTCAGTAACTGTAGAATGATTTAAAATTTTATTATTTTCATTTTCAAATTCTTTTACTCTTTCTTCACATTCTGTTCTTACTTTTTCAAACATGTCAATTAATTTCAAAAACAAAGGAGCATCTTTTTGATCTATACAATATTTTTTTCCGTTCCAAAGAATGTTTGTTGAATTATCTATAAAATTATTTGTTATTTTACTTGCTAAATCATCAATATAATCTAGTTTTTCAGTAACATTTAATTTTTCATAGTAGTTTCGATCAATCGCATATCGATAATAACTTGTTTTTTCATACTCTAATTTTTTAATATTTTTAACCAGTTCTTCATATATTTCTTTATATTCAAAAGGAATCTTTTTGCCATTTACAATGCAAGGAAGTAAACTTTTATCTGCAAAAACTTCAATTTGAAGCATTAAATTTGCTAAATATTGAATTTTTTGATTTTTAGACATTGTATCGAACAAATCTCCATCAATTTCGATTTTAGGTAAATAGTCCTTATTTAGAATTTTTTCAACTTTTTTTAATTTACTCATTAAGATTCCATATTTTCCTCGCAGATGACGTGGAATTCTTTTAGAATAAGGTTGGTTATTATAAGTGTCTTTATATGTTATTTTAGGTCCTTTAGAATTTTCAATCTCATTTAATGATTTTAAAATTTCCTCGCGTTCTTTTATCAAATTTTCTTTTTCAGCTGGTGAGGATAATGGCATGAATAAAGAATTTGTTTCTTGGATAACTTCTGTATATTCATCTTCCATCTGTAAACCATTTTCAACTAAATAGTTATAATTTTTAAGAATTTCTTCATCAATTTTTTCTAAAGTTTCTAAAGCTTTTTTATATTCTTTCTCATCCTCATTTGTTTTTGTTTCTTGATTTTTATAAAACTCAATTGTTTTAACAGCTTCTCTTCTTTGGTAAAACAATTGAACCAATTTTTCTTCACTATCTCTTATCTCTTCAGGAATTGTTTCTAATTCCTCTTTAATATTCAATACTTCTTTTGTAAAAGCTTTTATTGTATCATAATAAACCATTCTTTCTTTTAAATATGAATCTAATTCTGCTTTTATTTTCACATCATTTGTTTGAAGAAATTGTTGTTCTAAATCCGTAATTACTCCATTTAATTCTGGTAATAAATTTATAAAATCGTTTACATCTCTAATTAATTCTTCACGCTTTTTTATTTTCTCGTCACGTTCATTTAATATAGGTTCTAATTTTAGAATAAATTCTTCGATATTTTCATTCATATATAAGCCTCTTTCTATTTATTCAAGTATATCATAAATTTCTTTTTAAGTGTCAATTTCACAGTATTATTTACATATTTTAATTAAAAAAAGAAGAAATTTTTCCTCCTCTTATTATAGTCCCCCACCAGAGCCAAATGAATCTAACTCTTCTTGTGTAACTATTATGTTAATCCTCATTCTTCTGTTTCCACAAACGAATAGTGCCTCTCCTTGATTGTAGTATTTTATACTATCTTTTTCACTTTCGTTTAAATCAATTAGTTTTGCTAAATCATCTACAGCTTGTTTTCTTAGTCCCATGACTAGATAATACGAAGCATTATCAAATATTGCTTTTCCATGAACAATAACACTAGGTGCAGCAAAGTCTGTAGGTTGTTGAGTTATGATAATTGTTCCTGTGTTGTATTTTCTACTACGACGTTGAATTTGGGCTAAAAATTCAGCACCAAGTTCATTTTTTGTTGATAAAAGTACATGAGCTTCATCTACACACATAACCGTATTTACTGTTGGGTCTAGGCATAATCCCCAAGCATATTTTAATATGTTAAAGAATAAAGCATTACGAACATTTTCATCAGCTGTCATTAATTCTTTAATATTAAAAACAATAAAATCGCTTTGAATATTTAAAGTTGTATGTCCCGTAAAATAATAACGGAGTTCCTTAACTAATGGACGAATTTTTAACTCTAGTCGTTCCATGACATCACGCTCGTGAGTTCGTTCTGTCATAGATAAAAGTCTTCCTTTTATCGTTGCATAAACATCGTCAAACGTTGGGTAATCTTCGCTTGTGAATTTGGTGTAATCTGTATCATAATCAATTTTATATCTTTTATAAGTATCTTGGACTACTTCGCTAAACATGGTTAGAACGTCTTCCTCGATATCAGGTGAATAATACTTCATAAATGCTTTTAATTGTTGAATGGTTCTTGTTAAAACGGTGTATCCTAATCCTTGATTGATTTCTTCTTCATCAGCATCAATGACAATTTCAAGAGGATTAACCATTCCGAATTCTCCACCTTTACCAAGGTTTAAGAAATCTCCTCCCATTGACAAAGCCATTTCTTCTAATTCACCTTCTGGGTCAATGCAAACTAGTTTGTATTCATTTCGAATATGACTTCGAAGTAACAATTTTGCAGCAGTAGATTTTCCGGATCCAGAAGCACCAAGAATAATAATATTAGCATTATTTCGATTGTTTTCTTTCTTTATTTGATATAAAAATTGATTAAATAATATTACTCCTCCAGAGAAATCTACACCAAAAAGGGTACTATTTCCTGGGTCTTTGATGCTGTCAAAGATAAATGGATACATCGCCGCAATGGTAACAGAAGGTATAGGCGCTCCGATCCGATCTTCTATATCTTGTTTTGGAAAGATTGGAATCATAGATTTAATAACTTTTTCTTGTTCAAACATTAAAGGAATTCCACGCATACCTAAAGCATCAATATAATTACGTACTTGCATTTTTTTATTTTCCATGTCATCTTTTGTTTCAGCAGAAATCAACACATGTAATTGAAAATCAAAAATTCTAGATTGAGTAGCTACTAACATTGAAATAAATTGTTCTAATGATTCATAATCTTGCCGGATGCGTTCTTGAATAGTTTTGTCATGTTCTGTTTGATAACGGGTTTTTAAATCAGCAATTTCTTTATTAATCATTCTCTGTAAAGTAGATAATTCAATAGGTATATGTTTTGCAACTATTTTTATTCCAGAAAGATTAGTTAAATTAGCTAAATATCCAGGCTGAATAAATTTTGGGTAACTTACAATTGTTAAAATTGTACAATATCTACCACTCATCATAAATTCTGTCGGTTTAAATTCAATCCCCTTTGGGGCTATTTGAGCTTTTAAATTCATTATGGACTCACCATCCCACTAAAAGTTGTAGCTTGACCACCATTAAAGAAATTATCTAAAATAACTCGTAAATCATTATTACTTGTTTGTTGACTATTTAAACCACAATTAGCTAAATTACTAATTAATGTATGTAATCGTTTTTGAATGACATCCATTCTTCTTTCTTTAAATAGAATGTAATATTCTGTATCCACAACATTATATTCAGCACTCATAAACATGTTAGCTTTATTAATATCTTGAGTAATCAATTTTCTTGTAACTGGATTTGTTGCTTGATTGTAAAGAATTTGAAGTTGAGAAAGATACACATTTATATCAACTGGACGGTCAGCTACAATTAGCCAAAATTCAAAATTGATTGCATTATAAAAATTTCTTAATTGATAAATTACATTATCCCTAGTCCCAGCATCTAGAATAAATATATTTCGGGGAGCAACTTTAACTCCGGTTACATATTCACCGTTTTCTAATTGGATCATTCCATTCATAATATTTTTTAATGGTACCCAATCTTCACTCCATTTACTAGATAACTCTTGTTTTTTATTTCTCGCCATCTTTATAACACCAGCCTTTCCAATAATACCTCTTTCTATTTAATATAAATGTAACAATATTCGTTATTAATTGCAACACATTATGATAATTAGGAACGGGAATGACTAAGAATCCAGATATCAGGGCTGGCATCAATATGACAATAGCCATATTAAAAGTCATTCCTTGAAAAATTAATAACATAATGATTGTCACAGACACACCTACTCCAAAAATAATCAAATCAACAGGTGTAAAAAAACCTAAAATAAGTTTTGACTTTTTTGTATTAGCAGGTATCAAATAGTTTTGATCCATAATCTATCCCCTTTCTATTTTTTCTTTTCCTGTTCTTTAATAATACGTTCATTTAATTCAACACTCGCTGCATTTTTTTGGTCTCTCATATTTGTATTATTAACCAAATAAGATAATTCTTTTTTCATCTTTGATGCATCATTATCCCATGAAGTATCCCAGTTCATATTTTGAATATCTTTTAATTCACTTATTCCCGGCATTCCAGCATTTTGGCGTTTGAATGTTTCAAATTCTTTAATAACTGCTTGAACATCGGTATTTTTATCCAAATGGTTAACCATATCCACAACTTTTTTAGCTATAGCTATATCCTTTTTCGATTTAAGGTCTTTAATTTGTATAGCTCGTTCTTCTATTGCTTTATAGTAATCATTTTGATTAATTTGGCCATTTGGACCTCTATAATCTTCTGGTTTAATAACAGAAGCATTTAACGCATCTATTTGTTCATCATATAGTTTTGCTTCTTCGCTTTTACGTTTAGCTATATCCTCTAATTGTTTTTTGAAATTCATTCCTTTATCATAAATAGAAACCTTTTTCTGTAAAGCCTCCGTTGGTGGCTCAATACCAGCCCATTCTTTTACATTAAAGGCTGTATCTTGCAGATGACCATACATAGCTCCTCTTATTGTATTACCATGAGCAGCTTTGTAACTTGCTCTATTTATACGATTCTCAGTACTTTTTTGAGCACCAGTTCCTGCGGCTTTGACCATATCTCCAAAACCTTTTGCATCTTTTCCAGCTTTAAAAGCATTAAACATTCCTGAGGTTGTTCCGGCTATAGTAGAACCAGCAGTTCCTGCTAAGCCACCAGCCAATAGCTTTGCTTTATTTTTAAATCCTCGAGTGTTTGCCCAATTATTTTTAATACCATTCAAACCATGAATGCTATTTCGTACTAATCCAGTAGCTCCAGCTCCAATCATTGCACCACCTGTGAAGAAACCACCAGCTTTAAGTTTCTCGCCAATACCAAGTTTCATGTTACCGGTATCAAGTCCTAACATGTCACTTATCATTTTTGGAGCTTGTTTAGCAAAGGTTAATATTCCCAAAATGATTATTACTAAAGCTAACATTCCTTGGATTCCACCACTAAAGAAATTATCAAAAACATTGCTAGTTGTTAAACCATTTATAAAATATACAGCCATATACATAAATGCAACACGAACAAATATTTCGAAATACACAGATAAAGTTAACTTTAACCATTTATCAAAAGTCCCATTTTTACCTGGTACAGCTCTCATAACAACTGGAATTGGAGCAATTAACTGGCAAAATGCCAATTTTACCACTCTAATGCCAAGATCCAATGTAAAGCTTAACATTATATAGCATAAATAAATTCCAGCAAGTGAAGAAATTCCTACTTTATAATCAACACTATGACTTTCTCCTGCATGTTCACCACTTAACACCGTCGTTTCATTAACAATAGGATCTGATAACCCAGGTAATTTACTGTAATCTCCATCATGTAAAATCTCATATTTAACATCATACCAAGTATAATCATTACCCAATCTTACATTATAATCATCTGAATTTAAAAATGTATTCAAAACTGTAAAAGAAATTGCATCTCCATAACGTATTAAACTATCATCTGATTCAACAGTTGGATCAATCGTTGGCGTTCCAAAAATTAAAGAACCAATTACATTTGAAGATAAAATATAATTTTGCAATCGATAAGCATAGCTAAATATAGATGGAAGTAAACCTAGTATTACTAAAGAAACTACTAAATTTTGTGCAATTTTTGAAACGCTTTTATCTCCTTTAGCTAATTTATCAGGATCTACCAAGGCATTTAACAAAGCATAGGCTAAATAAAATAGCATAAACACACCTAGAATAGAATAAATTCGAGTTGCAAAATTATTGAAAAAATTTTCATCAAAAATTTGTGTGACGGATAACTTCATGAATAATTGATAACATTGAGCTGCAAACCAATAAATGACGCTATCTAACCACAACATGATTGACTGAAAAATAGTATTTATCCAATCCCCTAACATTTTTATACCTCCTTATGTCCCAATATTGCACCTACTTAAATCATATAAACCTAATAACTCAAATAAAATATCTAAGATAAATGGTAAGAAAAAGATAATTAAACCAATTATTAGTCTTTTAATTGTTCGACCATTTGCCTTTTTCATTTCATCAGCATTTGAATTTGTAATTGCTTTAATATAATCAATAGTTGATAAAATGATAACTAAAGCAGGAGCCACAATTTTTATTAAACTAAACAAATCCTGCATAAAATCATACAAAGCTGTGTAACTGCCATCTGAAGACACAAAAATCGTACTACATCCACCATTGTTATCTACTGGATCAAACCATGGAAAAATATCTCCCCATTCGTCATATTCATCTTCTAGCCGTCCTCCTCCAACATCTGTGCCTGACCCTGATCCCGAAGAAGAAGAATCTGAGTTTACTTTACTACAATTATCTGGATTTCCAGTAATTTTCCAAATTCCTTGATTCACTACATTTAAAACATTTTCTTCAATAAAACTATCTTCATAACTTCCTTTAGCAGTTTCCTGACGACCGGGATTTAATACTACAATTTCCCCATCATCCGTCACATTGGATAATACAATATAATGACCCCTTGGACTTGTTGTAAAAAAGCAACCTGGATCACTATTTGTACCTCCTGGACATTTTATTGAAGCTATTAACATACTATTTTCTTCTCTTAAAATATTTTTTATTTGTTCAATATTTCTCTCATCTGTTCTTGTAATCGTTAGATCGTATTGTCTAGCATGTTCTAATGCATATGTTTGATTGCCAAACATATACGAAGCTTTTCCTGGACCGTTTCCATCTGGTCCTCGAACTGGATCTCGTAAATTCGAGTTTTCACAAATATTATCGCGAATCGTTACAGGTGTTACAGATGAATCTACTAAATTTGCCACAACAATGGCATAAGCAGTTGGCATACACCCTGAATCCAACATATTATTTACCGAAAGATCGCAATATCCGATATCGCCATAATTTCCTTGGCTGTATGTGATTTCTTCCATAGCAGCTGGTTTACATGAAGCAGCATTAACATTTGATACAAAACATAGAAAAAAAGCAATTATTAATATATATTTCAATTTCTTCATAAAATTCACACTCTTACCTCATTTATTATATCAAATAATCCTATCGATTACTAGAACTATTTCATTTGTGTTAATTATTATAAAACGCAAAAAAACTGGAAAATCCAGTTATGAATTTGTACAGCTTCCTACATCCCATATACATTTAAAGCAGTCTTCGTATCCACTTTGATAATTGTTTTCCCAGCCATCAACCCAACTAAAAATCAAATCGATAAATGCTGGTAAGAAGAAAATACAAACACCTGCCAAACAACGCATGATTAATGATTTTATTGATTTTTTTATTTCATCATCTTTTGAGCCAACTACTGCCTTAAAGAAATCCATCATTCCAAAGCCAATAATAACAATTGGAATTAAAATCTTAGCTAAACGAACTACATGTCCAATAATCATAAAAGTTGATTTCAATCCTGAGCAATAATTTGTATTATTGGTGTTTGTTCCGGATTCTGTATTTGTATTTTGATTTGAACCTTCACTTGTACTTACAGCTGTGTAAAAATCACATAATCTTGTTTGACTAGAATCAGAACAGCAAAAGTAATGATCATAACCTTTTTCTTCTACTAATCTAGAAGCTTCGCTTTCTAAAGCTGTTTCTTGATAAACCCATTTTGATTCGTCCTGTAATTCACAATAATTAGCCGCTAATGTATTGTTAATACTAAAAAAGAAAATTAATAGAAAAAATCCAATATATTTCTTCATCATTTACACTCCCTTACATTTAAAACGCATTTTTGACAAGCGTTAAATTCTCCTTCGATATTTGCCCAAGAATCAATTAATGAGAAAATGAAGCTAACTAATGTTGGGAGTAAAAAGATAACTACACCAGCAATAATCCTAAAAATTAAAGAACGAGTTGATTTTTTGATTTCATCATCTTTTGATCCAATTATAGCTCGGAAAAAATCTATCATTCCAAACGCAATGATAACAAGTGGTATTAATATTTTTACAACTAAGACGATATTACCTATAAATTTTAACGGTTCTTTTAATTTACCACAGTATTCAGAAGAAGTTGCCAAACTTCCATCTGTTGTCACATCATCAGGAGGTAGAGCTCCAGCATTAGAAAGTTCTTCAAATTGACGATTATAATAATAAATATCCCCAGGTTCACCCGGACCAGCAGCATTCCCCATTTCTATTTGACTTTTATTTGTAATACTTGCCCCCATTTCCATTAATCGGTCAAAAGTATATGTTCGACATGAACTTTCTGTCTCACATAATACATAATTTCCATTTGTATCTTGATAGAAAAACATTCTTGTTTTTCCATATAATGTTTCGTAATAATCTTCTTGAGCTGCTTCATCGAAATAATAGCCATGACCATCTTTCCAAATTTCTTCATCATTCAAGTCAAAAGTAACGCCATCTTGTCCTCTTACTACTGAGATGCAACCGGGTTGTTCTCCACCGCATAACATATATACTCCTTCATCAGTTACATAATAATATGCAGCATTACTTGTAGGAATCAAAAAGAAAAAGGAAAAAAAGGCTATTAATATTATTTTTTTCATGATTAATTCGTCCCTTCTATTTTACATGAATTACTGTTACAAGAATTCACATCGCAATCCGGATTTAATAGGCAATCCGTACAACAGCACCAAGAATTTTCATAATTAGACCACTTATCTACCCAATTTAGTACAAACTGAACAATACCTGGTAGTAAAATAATAAAAATTCCTGCTATAGTTCTAATTACAATTGATTTTACAGCTTTTTTTATTTCATCATCTTTTGATCCAGTTACTGCCTTATATAAATCCATTATCCCAAAACCAATTATGACAATTGGAATAATAATTTTCAAAAAATTGATAATAGTTCCAATAAATCGCATTGGCTTACGATAGGAAGGCATAGCACATATTGAATCAACATTTACATCTGGGTCAATCTGGTAATCAGGAGGAGTGTCTTCATTATTTGCGAGATTCTCTTCATTATTCGCAAGATTCTCTTCATTTTGATCATCATCTGATTCTTCAACGCATAGTCCTGTATTTACTCCATCATTTTGACATAATCTTGCTTCTTGAAAGTCGCCCTGAAAGCCTTCAAGCGGTTTAGTTAAAATGGTGCACTTTCCACCTACACAAGATCCATAGTAAGTCGATGCAGGACAGTTTTCTGTATTTTGCATTTCAACAGATATCCCGTTATATATTGTTTCATCTGATGTTGTAGTCCCGTATAAATCTCCCTCTTTAAAAGTTAATGTATATTTTTGATAACTACAAGTGTGTGTTACTCCAGTATTTTCTAAACTCTCTATTTCTGCTAATAATACTTTTTCTAAAGCACTAAGCTCTGTACTAAGCCATATATTTTTTGGAA
>CALVXT010000004.1 GCA_944371545.1 uncultured Bacilli bacterium
ACATGGCATCATTTAACATATTGATTTCTTTACCTTTTGTATTCAATAAATTTCACCTCCCATCCGAGTCATTTATATCAAAAGGGAAAAAGGAGGTCAAACTGCAGATTTCAGAGATTTTATCCTAAAAAAGAACCAATTTAAAAATTTGCTTGTTCAAATTTTTAAATTGGTTCTTTATATATTACAGATTTTTAAAATTGGTAGAAAATCACTTTTTTAAAATTTTATAAATAGAATCGTTTACCAACAATTACCATTTGTCAAAAATAGAAAAAAGCGTTACAATTATACAAACGTTTGTTCTAAAGGAGGGAATCATGGAAAGACATATTTTATGTATTGATTTAAAAAGTTTTTTTGCTTCTGTAGAATGCATCGAAAGAGGATTAGATCCCTTCACCACTCCTTTAGTAGTAGCTAACAAAAGACAAGGAAATGGGGCAATCACTCTAGCAGTAAGTCCCTATTTAAGAAAAAAAGGAATTAAGGGAAGAACAAGACTTTATGAAATTCCCAAAAATATTTCTTATACAATAGTTCCACCTAGAATGAAACTCTATATTGAAAAATCCAAAGAAGTAGTCAAAATATATTCAGATTTTGTAAGTTTTGAAGATTTGCACATTTACTCGATTGATGAATGTTTCCTAGACGTAACAAATTATTTGCATTACTATCAAAAAAGCGATTATGAATTAGCAGAAGAAATTCTAAAAACAATTGAAGAGAAAACAGGACTCACAGCAACATGTGGTATCGGTCCAAATCTTCTTTTAGCTAAACTTTCCATGGACATTGAAGCAAAACAATACAAAAATGGTATTGCTAAATGGGAAATGAAAGATATCCCAACCAAACTTTGGCCAATCTCTCCCCTTTCTAAAGTCTGGGGAATTGGAGCACGTTTAGAAAAAAGACTAAACAATCTAGGTATTTTTACCGTTTATGACCTAGCTCATCAAGATCCAACTTTTTTAAAAAAGAAATTTGGAATAATCGGTAAAGAACTATGGGAACACGCGAATGGAATTGACAACTCTTGCATTAAAGATTTTGAGACTAACCCAAAAGAAAAATCTTTTAGTCATAGTCAAGTTCTTTTTAAAAATTATTATAATGAAGAAATTCATTTAATTATCAAAGAAATGTTAGAAGTATTAACCAAAAGATTAAGAGAGCAAAAAAAAGAAACCGGTTTATTAGGTCTTGGAATAACTTACTCTAAAGAAATAGGAAATGGTTTTTATCATTCAGAAAAATTAGAACAACCAACAGACAAGGAAGAAACACTTTACTCTCTTTGTCTTACTCTCTTTGATAAATTTTATGAAGAAAATATGCCTATTCGAAAAGTTAGCATTTCTTTAGGAAAATTAAAAGAAAAACAAGGAACACAATTAAATTTATTTGAAACTTTTGAAACAACCAAACAACAAGAAAAACTCTCGCTCACATTAGATGAAGTACATATGCGCTTTGGAAAAAATAGTGTTTTAAAAGCTTCAAGTCTATTATCCAATTCAACAATTAAAGATCGAAATCAAAAAATAGGAGGTCATCATGAATAAAAAAAGAGACAATATCAAATGGGCTCCTTTTGAATCCTTATTTCATTCAAAAGATTTAGAGCAAGAAATAACTAAAGAAAAATTAAAATGTTCAAAACCAACATTAAGTGAAGACACATTAATTGAAAACGAAAAAAAGCTTCTTGATGCTTATCATACACAAGCTGAAATAAAAATCACCTATTATTATAATGGATACATTTATGAAAAAAAATCTTCTATTTCTTTTTTAAATTATCAAAATACAGAAATCTTTTTAAAAGATCATACAACACTTTATTTTGAACAAATTTTAAAAATTATCTTTCTTTAACTTTCAAAAAATTTTCTAAATTCGTTAAAGATAGAGTTAAAGAAGCAAGATCATCAATATAAGCGGATGGTACTTTTTCTTGTTCTAAAAAAAGGCAATTATTTAAAATATCTTCTTTTCGTAAATTTTCAGAAAGAATAAGTGATTCGTCACGTCCAAAAAGTATTTCCATAAGTAAACAATTTAAATGAAAAATACTTTCTTTATAAAAGGAATCATGAAATGTATTTGGATAAAGAGTTGAACGACCATCTAAATCAATAATTTCTGGAGTAAACGGAAAAGTCCATAAAACATTGCTATTCTTTATGTTTTTCATTGCTAAATCCACAGGATAAATGTGATGAAGCAAAAGTTCTTTTACTCGTATAAGAATTTGCTTAGCCATATGAAGTCTCAAATGGTAAGGCAGATATCTTACATTTAAAATGCTTGTGCTCCAAGAAAAATCTTTTAAAATGCATCCTTTAAAATGATGATCTACATATAATAAAGCTTGAGGTAAAGTAGATAAAGTGATTTCATCTTTTTTTAGAACAGCTCGAGAAATTAATTCTTTCGTAATAAATTTAATATCGGTATCATCATCTTTTTGAAAGAAAATCATGAATTGATTTTTTCTAAAATCATCATGCCGAAAAATTCTTACGCCTTCTTCATCTACTGGAACATTTGTCATTATTTCTTTTTTGTCAAGCAAATAATTATGATAAACTTTAAACAAAACTTTCTTTTTGGTGCGATAAACTTTAGCATCTAAGCCTTGACCAATCTGTGAAATAATTAAATTTGAGAAGTCTTCTTCTGTTATATGCACTTCTTCTGGTTTTTTCATAGTAAATTCCCCCTGTTAGAAAAAAACATCCTAAGATGCTTTTTTCGATGTAATTTCTTTCATTTTTTCTTTATTTTCTTTTGTAAATCCATTTAATATTTTTGAATTTTTATTCAAAATTGTTTCATAAATTTCTTGATAAATTTCTTTATTTGTTTTTGTTAAAACATTTATGTAGCAAACCGTATGATTTTTTTTGTCTTTCGTAACTAACATAATACTTTGATAAGTTTTCATGCCATAATATCTTAAAGTATATGGATACATCCAAACAATATCTTTATAAGGAATTGCTTCAAAACGATTTGCTAAATTTATAATATAATTTTCTGTTAAATACATATTTGCTTTTTTATAATAAAAAGCCTTTTTTTCATCATTTATTTCTTTCTTTATTTTTTCTTTTTCTTCAAAAGACATTTTCTTTAATGATCTTTGGTAACGAATTTTTGAAAGGAAAAATGCAAGTAATAAAATTAAAGCTATAACTCCTAAAACTAAACCGATGATTAATATCCAGTCATTCATAAATAAAGGTGTGGTATTTAAATCTAAGGTAAGTGGGCCAAAAATGTCATCGTAATCACTTACTAGCAATTGATTTTCACTATCTAAACTTTCATTCAAAGTTTCAATAGCAATTTCTTTT
Source organism: uncultured Bacilli bacterium (assembly GCA_944371545.1). Lineage (GTDB taxonomy): Bacteria > Bacillota_I > Bacilli_A > RF39 > UBA660 > Ventrenecus. The sequence continues at coordinate 3,369 of CALVXT010000004.1, forward strand.
AAATCATCATCTGCCCAAACGGTACTTCCTTCAACACGAACAGGATATTCTTTAGAAACAATTTCATTGTATTTTTGATCATTCATTTCTACTACATACAAATACTCTTCATCTTCTACAAAATAGGCTTTTTTCTCTCCTTCACCATATTCAGCAAATAAAACTGGCTCAGAAATGATATCAATATATCCATAAGCATTCTCAACTGGATTATTCACAATAATATCATCTAATAAAGTAGGTTTTACTTCTTCACTTTTAAATATGCTATATCCAAACAATACAATACCTAAAGCCAACAAAAACAAACCAACATATAATACATTTAATATTTTCTGATATGCCTTTTCAATATTCTTATTTTCAAAATATTTCATAAACTCAAATCTCCTCTACTTACATTGTATAAGATTTTCAGAAAAATAGCAATGTCTCATTAAACAAATTCACCAAAACACAAAAAAAACTCGAACCATAAGCTCGAGTAAATAACATTCTTGGTGGAGGATGTGGGATTCGAACCCGCGACCCTCTGCGTGCAGGGCAGATGCTCTAGCCAGCTGAGCTAATCCCCCAAGAACGTATTAATCTTACCACAGAAATAGTGTCTATGCAAGTGTTTTTTTGATTTTTTCTAAAAAAAAAGAAGAAACTATTTAATTTCAATCGCATCAATAGCTCTTCCATAAATCCCAGCATAACCTTGATTGGTATCATCTACTTTACTTACCCAAGGAAGCCAAGTTCCATTTTTTAAATGTACACGGTAAGTAGCGTTCTCTATTTGTACTCCATCAATATCATTTCCCAAATTTCCAGCATAATCATTTCGATTTTCTACCCAAGGAAGCCAATAACCTTTTTTCATGTCATGCACACGCATTCGATATTGATCAGCATAAATGCCTCCAATAGGATTTCCAAAATTTCCAGCATATTCACCTGATGCAACCGCGACATTTGGAAGCCAATATTTTTTTACATTATCATAAGCTTGATATAAAATATTTCGTTCTTCATTAGGCAAATCAGCATCTAAATAAGGCTCTGGATCAATACGAACATCATAAGTATTTCGAACTTCAAAATGAAGATGTACCCCGTACGCATTTCCAGTATCTCCCATATATCCAATTTGCTGTCCTTCTTGAACCGTATCCCCTTTTTTTACATAAACATCCTTTAAATGAGCATATAAAGTATAATACCCATCTCCATGTTTTAGTTTAACAAAATTTCCATAACTTGCATTTCCAGTAGAACCAGGATTGTTTTTTTGTCCAGTTTGAACCATGATAACTGTTCCAGCACTATGAGCAATTACAGCATCTTGTTGATACCATTTTTTAACTACATCTACTGCTTCATGAACATTTTTACGATAACCATTCGTAATCTGATTCTCACCTTCATATAATATTCGACTCATAAAATACTCCTTTCATGAGTAATTTATGAATTTTACAAATTTTTGCTTGTTTTTTTATCACAAAAAAAATTTTTTTGCATAAGAAAAGACTTATTCTTTATCATGCGTGATAACTTTAATAAGTCCATTATCTAATTCTTCTAAAGCTCTACCAATTGTTCGTTTATTCTTATACTCATTCTCTGCCATTTGAAAATGATGATTTTCTAGCATTTGTTTACTTCTTATAGAAGCCACATGAACAAGTTTATACTTTGAATCAACGACTTTTAACAACTTGTCAATAGAAGGGTATAGCATAGATATCACGTCCTTACACTAATATCATACGATATTCTTATATATTCATACAACAAATATTCACTTTTTTTGACGCGCTTTTTACATTACATGACTAAAGTACGTAAAGCACGCAAAATTAAAACCATACTCCATGTATCTTGTGTACAATAGGTAATCAATGCTTGATAATTTTTATCAAATTCCTCTTTACTCATTCGATTGTAATTCGCATACACAATAATTGCTTCTGTTCCATTTTTCACATCCAAATCTTTATAGGATAAAGATGAAAAAACTGGTAATGTCTTTTTGATAGAAAAAGAACCACTTAATCTTTCATCATAAAAATTAAACGTTTCTAAATCCTTCCCTTTAAATCCTTTCTCTTGATAAAATTCTTTACGATTATTAATAATCCAAAGTAAATCAAAACTTCGGTTATACAAATGCAGTAAATCTTCTTGATATTTTGGAAAAATAGAAGCAAGTTCCTTAATTCTTCCTTTTTCAAAAGCAACATTCTGGGCAAACAAAGTTCCTTTATGAACATCAACATGTCCAAGTAAGCATTTAATGAGTTCTTCCCTTTCATCATTCATTGTTCTAGCTAAAAAAACAACATGATCCTTTTCTATATCACATACACCAGGTTTCGTTTCAATATGCAAACTAAATTCAAATGGACTTTGTGTATATGGGTGTTCTCCTCTAAATCTTGGAAGTGGACAAGGAAAAGTTTCAAAATCCAAATGATAAATCGGATATTCTAAAGAATCTAAGGCAGCTTTAATTTTTTCTTTATTTACATACTGTGTATGATTTTGATAACACTCTCTTTGAATTTTATGATTCTCTTTGGTAATCCATTTTTCATTAATATCTAACATATCATAATATCCAGCATTAATAAGCTCTAGTCCTTTAAGTCGTTTGCCATCTTCAAAAACAAAGCCAAAGCCATTATTTACATAATTCAAAACACTATTGGTAACAGGAATATCCTTACCACATACCGTTTTAAAAAATTTACATCCATTGACCTTTTTATATCCGCATGCACTACCAAGAGGACACACGATATCCTGAGGGTTTTGTAACCTATCAATAAGCTCATCTAAAGAATTTTGAATATCCTTTTGTAATTCTTGAGTAAGTTGGTCTGCATGAAAAAAAGTAATAAGTTCCTCACCTTTTTCATCCTTCTCATACAAAGGTTTACCATCAACATACTTTCCAGAAAAAGTATAAGCATCATTTAATACGCCTAAGTAATAATGAACAGAAATTTCCTTCTTTTGCTCTTTTAAAGCATTTTCAATAACAAATCTTTGAAAAGCTAAATCCCAAAAATATTGTCCAAGACCAAATCGATCTTTTAATTTAGCTTTTTCACGTTCATAATTTTTTAAAGGCATTTCACTTTCTATATCTATACCGAGTTCATCTTTAAGAAAATATATATTTCCTCTTTTTTTTAAAATCGAGTGCTTCCATTTTTTAGGATATCCAGAACTTAATTCCAAGTATTTTTTGGAAGTTGTAGCCTTTATTTCAATAATATTAATTTCTTTTTTATTTTCATTATAAATATCAACATAACAAAGAAGAGGTACACCATGATAAAGAAAAGAATAATATTTTTGATTTATGGTATCCTCACTATACAATGTTGTCCCTTCAAAAAGCCCGCAAACAAGTTTTCCAGCTTCTAACTCTACATCTTTATAATACTCTAACATGGCTTCTAATTTTTTATCTACTTCAAAAGTTTTATCAATCAAATTTCCTTCGTCATCTACTTCAATCATCGCATCCATCAATTCTTTTAACTTAGACCTTTTTTCTTCTTCAAAATATTCTTTTATTGAACAAACTTCTTCTAAAGCGCTTTCTTTTACTTTTTCTAAAAAAATATACCGAGGACATCTGGTATATTCTAAAAATTTAGTTTTGGTAAGTGCCATTATTCTACAATCTCCACAGTATATTCATCAGAGCCTTCTGGATGCGTTACTTTAAAACGAACAGTATTATATCCAAGCTCTTCTACATCAACCAAAAAATGATTTTCTACTAAATCGCTTCCAAAAAAGTAAGTCTCAGTTTCTTGAAATTTATCTTTATGTAAAGAAACATAAGCCTCTGCTGCTGTTTGTAAACTATTATTTCTCATCTGAGCAAGTTCTTCCTCGTTATCAACTTGCTGATAAGCAAAACTTACTCTCGTAATAGCAAAAGTAAAAACAATTCCCAAAATTGCAAATAAAAAAATTAATTCTTTAACTGCATAACCTTTTTGATTCATATGACTACACCTATCCTTAAATCTATAAAAAGTATATCATAAATAAAGGAAAAAAAGAAGACCTTACCGTAAAGAAATCTTCTCACTTCTAAGTGGTCGAAATGATGGAGTCACCTGCAAAACACGACTGATATTCTCTGGCATAAATAAAGCATCTTTATAAATAGCATAACTATTTATCTTATGAAATTTTTTCAAATCTAAAAGAGTAACTTTCTTATGATATAACCGAATCCTTCTTAACAACAAAAAATATTTTTCAATCAATTTTAAATCTTTTTTAGTTAAATTTTTAGCAAAGCCACATTTAGATAAATAATCATCTATACTACAAGCTTGATTTACGATAAAAGAAGACGTAAAACAAGCTTCATCATTGCTAAAATTCAAAATAGGATACAAAGTTACATGAGGATTTAATAAATCAACACCAAACAAATTTTGACTTGGTTGAAACAAAATATTCCGGGTTTCCCCACCAAAAGGTAAGTCTATCAAACCATTTGAATTTCGAATCAAGCAAGAATTTTTATAAACTTGTCCTATATATAAACTATCCCGTAAATAGTTTTTTTCCTTCATTCAATCAACTCCTTTCCAAAAAAAAATAACGCGAATGAAGCGTTACTTTACATCTTTTAACAAAATAGTATAAGAGCCATTTGGACTTGAGACTTCTAACTCCTCACCTTTTTTATGACCAATGACTGCTTTACCAATTGGACTTTCATTTGAAATTTTATTTTCCAATGGATCAGCTTCCATTGAACCAACAATCTTAAATTCTTCAACATCGTCATCATCATATTCAATAACAACAGTAGAACCTATAGAAGCTACGCCTTCACCTTGAGATTCAGCAATTCTACTATGTTCTAATTTATACTCTAATTCTTTTATTCTTGCCTCAACTTGAGCTTGCTCATCTCGAGCAGAATCGTAATCAGCATTTTCAGATAAGTCTCCTTGTGCACGCGCGTCTTTTAAATCTTTTATAACACGTGGACGAACGACTGTTTTAAGTTCATTTAATTCAGTTTCTAATTCTAAATATCCTTCAGGAGTTAAAATTATTTCATCTTTCATTTTTATCACTTTCCTTTTTAACATTCCAAAACATATTACTATAAATCACTCTCTTTGTCAAATAATTTCACACGCATCATATCAAATTTTTCTAAGAAATGATCCATAGGCAAATAAACAATCATATTTGGATGATTAGCGACTGAAATGCTTTCACCCAAATCATTTTCTATTTTATGTATGGTATATGAAAAAGTTTCCATATTTGGCCCAAAAAATTCTACAACATCGCCAACTTTAAAGTAATTTCGTTGTTCAAGTTTTACTTTTTTCTGTTTTTCATCATAATCCAAAACAAGCCCTAAAAAATCTTGATTAGATACTTCTTCTCTTCCCAAAAAATACTGTTCTTGTTCAGTTGGAAGTCCATGAAAAAACTGAGGAGTACTTTCTCTATTTGCAACTCGATTTAAGACTTTCAAATAATAGTCTTTTTCTTCACTAGTTAAAGAATTTTGAAGAATTTTATCAATAATCTTTCGATAAGTTAAAATAACTGTTGCAATATAATAGATGCCGCGCATTCTTCCTTCAACTTTAAAAGAATTTACTCCAATATGCATCATTTCTTCAATAAATTCAATCATATTTAAATCTTTACTTGTCATACTAAAACAAGGGTTTTCATCTGTATCAAAAGTAAATCGACATACCTGAGCACATCCTCCACGATTTGCATCTCGATTCGTAACCACATTAGATAAAACACAACGCCCAGAAAAAGAAGTACACATAGCGCCATGAACAAAACATTCTAAATCTAATCCAGTTTTTTCTTTGATTTTTTTTATATCATTTGCACTTGCTTCTCTAGCAAGAACAATTCTTTTTACTCCCATCTTTTTATAAAATAAAGCAGCACTTTCATTTAACACACTTCCTTGAGTAGACAAGTGAACTTCTAAAGATAAATGTAATTTAGTAGCTAATTGAACTACATATAAATCACTAGCAATAATTGCATCTACACCTATTTTATCTAATTCTTTTAAATATTCTTCTAATCCTAAAACATCTTCTTCATGAAAAATAATATTCACAGTTACATAAACTTTTTTTCCTAAAGAATGAGCATAATTCACGCCTTCTTGAATATCTTCTAAAGAAAAATTTTTAGCATTCGCTCGCAAACTATAATTTTGACCCCCAATATATACAGCATCCGCTCCATAATGCAATGCAAATTTCAATTTTTCTAAATCACCAGCAGGTGCAAGTAATTCAATCATTAGACACCTCCTTTAGGTGGTAATCGATAAATTGTTTTTCGATATAAAAACCCATCCGTTGTATTAGGTATTGTATTACCAGTTAAAAAATCTTGCATAAATTGTTTTATTGAGGAAACATGCTCAAACCGAAGATCAACAAGAAAATAGGAAACATCTTTATTTAAAAGCACTCGACCATCAAAAACTAAAGGATCATAAAACATTGTTCCAAACTCATCTTCAACAACTAAAAATTCTTGCTTACTAAATTGTTCTTTCACAATTCTTTTTTTCTTCTTTTCCAATTTAAAATGCTCACTATAATTTGTAAGTAACGTTCTTCTTGAATACATATAAGGTAAATGTCCGAAAATCATTAAACCAACTTTTTTTGTAACACGCTCTAAAATCTCATCAATTTCTTCTTTCGTAATATCATTAGAAAGAATAACCGTATCTACATCATTTAACAAACTATTTGCTGTATAAGAACTACATACTCCATGAGTTCCATAAAAAATAGTTTCTACCGTAATAGAATTTTCTTTTAAAACATTCAATATTCCTAAATCTTCAAAAACAATTCCTTTGACTTTTTTAGAAAAAAGCGGAAGAAGTTTAACAAACTCTTCAATTCCTCTTGAATCAAGCAATCTATTGACATAAATATAAGAATGATCTGGAATATTTTCTAAAGAAAATGTTCGATCCATTCCAACGCAAAAGCCATCCAATGGAAAAAGAAAGTCACAACAAGAAACTTTCTCTAAAGTATTTTCTCCAGGAATAAGTAAAATTTTACTTTTCATTTTTACGCACACTCACAGATAACCCATCTCCCACATCATAAAAATGAGTTTCAAATTCTTCATTTGCTTTTAAAAATTCCACATAATTTTCAATTTTTGATACTAATTGACGCAAATTTTTACTTTCAATTGTATCAGATTTACCTACATATCCATGAAATTTTAAATTATCTGTAATAATTGCACCACCTGGAGCTAAAAAATATTTATATTTTTCAAAAAAATTGGTATATTGCCCTTTCGCTGCATCAATAAAAATTAAATCAAATTGAGTTCCTTCAGCTAAATTTAATTCCAAAGCATCTTGAAAAACAACATTAACTTTTTGTTCAAAAGAACACTTTTTAACGTTTTTCAAACATTCCATATAATTAGTTTCATCACGTTCAATCGTTGTTACTTTTACTTCTGGATTACTAGAAGCCATCAAAATTGCTGAATATCCAATAGCGCTTCCAATTTCTAAAACACTTTTAACATTATTAGCTTTAATAAATTTCATTAAAAAGGCAATTCCATCTTTTTCCATAATAGGAATATTTTTTTCCTTTGCATACTCTTCCATTTCAATAATTAAATTTTTCATGAACTTCACTCTTTTCTATTTAATTTGCTGCACAACTATTACTTAATTCTAGATTTTTTTGATAAAATTCTTCACTTGTTGTTTGAAAAAAAACTTCTCCTGTACAAACATTTGCAACAAAATAATAATAATTTGTATCACTAGGATTTAATGTAGCCAAAATGCTCACGATACTTGGATTACAAATTGGTCCAATAGGTAGTTTACCATTCATTGTACCATCTGTCAAACGTGTATTATATGGATTCGAATCATTAAGTTCATCCCATGTTAATTCATCCACCCCTATTTCTTTATTAGCGCCATAATAAGTAGTAACATCACTTCCTAAAGACCAATTTTCACGAAGTCGAGTTAAAAATACTTGAGCAACAGTCTGACGATCACTTTCAGAATTTGCTTCTTTCTCAACCATTGAAGCTAAAGTTAAAATTTCATGAAAAGTATACTCGCTATTCAAAATTGTTTCTTTATAAGGCTCCAATTTTGTTTCTGTATGATTAAGCATAGTCAAAATCACATCTTTTGGTGTAGCGTTTTCTAAAAATTCATAGGTATCAGGATACAAATAACCTTCTAAAGGATAATATAATTCTTCATTTAAAATTTCATTTGTTAAAAACCAATAATCACCGCTAGAAACAAGTTCTTCTAAAAAAGTTGAATCATTAACTTGATCTAAAAATTCTTGAGCCGTAAACTCTAAATTTTCAGCTAATACATTTGCATAATCAGTTATTCGTTTTCCTTCAACTAAAGTCACCTGCATAGAATGAATTAAAACATCTCCAGCAATAAATTTATCAAGCATTTCTATCGGTGTCATTGAAGTATTTAATTCATATTCTCCAGCCTGGATATTTCCACCGCTAAAAAATAAGTAAGCTAAAACTGGATATTGACTTCGAATTAAGCCAGCACTTTCCAAATTTTTTACCACATCACTTTTACTTGTACCAGGCTCAATTACAAAAACTTTTGTTTCTGCTTCCTTAGAAACAGCTCCCATACCCCAAACATAAAATGCTCCAATAAAACATACAAGAAGTATTACAACTATTAAAATAATAAAAAGCATTTTTTTCTTCATCGTCTACTTATCATCCTTTTCTTCTAACTTAGATAAAATAGCTTCAACAGTATTCCATTCTTCTTCTGTTTCCAAAGGAAGTAAATCTTTACTATTTCCATTTTTATCATAAATATTAGCATAAACTTTTAAAGCACCGACTTCATCCTTAGTATTATCTGTATAAACAATATAATTTTTATTTGTTTCAGGAGATTCAAAAGTAAAAAGAATCTCACATTCTATATTTTTTCCATTTTCATCTTTAACAGTAAACACACTATTTGTCACAGGTTTTTCTTCATTCATTTTTCTTATTCCTTCCTTTTAAAAATGTCTCTAAAATAAGAGATGAAGCGACATTATCAATCACTTTTTTTCTTTTTTTTCTACTCTTATCACTCGATAATAAAATTTTTTCAGCTTCAACTGTACTTAATCTTTCATCAACTAAATGAACTGGTAAAGAAAAATACTCTTCAAGGATTTTTTTAAATTCCAAACTTCTTTCACTAGCAAAACCCAAAGAATTGTTCATATTTTTAGGCAAGCCTAAAACAAAATCAGTAATTTCTTTTTCTTTGACAATTTTTTCCAAACTTTTCAAAACACTAGCATACTCATTTTCATTAAAATGAATAGTTTCATAAGGAGTTGCAATGGTATTTGTTTTATCACTTAAAGAAAGACCTAAAGTTTTTGTTCCCAAATCTAATCCTAAGTATCTCACTTCAAATATTCTTTCAAAATATAAGCTAATATTTCTGAACGCTCAATACTCATAATTTTATCACGAGCACCTTTATAACTAGAAATATAGCCTGGATCTCCACTCATAAAATACCCAACCAATTGATTAACGGGATTATAACCTCTTTCTTCTAACAAACTGCATACCTCTTTGATGACATTTTTAACGTTTGCACTTTCTAAAACAGAAACATCAAACAATGTCGTATTTTCCATATTTCACCTCTTAAGTACACATTTATTTTACCAAAAACATCCACACATTACAAGCTAAGAACACATCAAAAAAAAGAAAGAAAACAAATTCTCTCTCAATATGATGTGGATAACTAGATGGCACCCCTGCCGCACTTTATCGCGGCTGGGCCCCATCTTTAGGTATCCTATAGACTTAGGGTAAACGGTGAACTTTCCGTCCCTTCTCCTCCACTTATTTTTACATTAGAGCTTAGATATAAGGCGGGGAAAACGTCATAGCTGTAGCGCGCATTGCTGCTGCGCACGGAGCCACCACTATTCACATTGAACACGTAGTTCGAAAGCCTGGAATAGGGAGTTAAGGTCCATTGAACTGATCCTGTGTATAACCAGTCGTTATTGAAACAATCATCATAATCATCCCAATTGTATAATTCTGTATTTAAACATGTTTGTCTATTTGTTGTACTTCCTCCACTTGTTGCATAGCCATAATCACTTGGATACATTAATCCAATACTCCCTATCCACTCTGTTGGTCGTCCACTATATACTGTCGCTCCTCTTTCTCTTTCATAAAACATACTTGCTGTTACATCATTATATGTACTACTTCCTCCTAAGTTCCATTTGGCATCACTTATCATGGATTTTGCTTCTTCTGTTAAGCCATTAGAGGTAAAATCAACACTTGTTGCAGTTGTACTATTATTATAATAACTTCCTGTTGTTCGATTATAGTATGCTCCACTATTTAATAAATTCATTAATGTAGATGTTGTCCAATCATTGGCATATGTTCTATTTGATTTATAGTCCCAACTAAGACTGCCAATACTCTCATCTCTTATTAATTTTATCCTTGATTCTTGTAATCCTGTTCCATCATCTATATTATTAAATACTCCGATTATTCTCCATAATTCATTATTAAATAAAACGTAGTTATTTGGATTAGACCCTATATATCTTAAATTGTTATCTACTGTTTCATCATAGGCTAGTTCTTCTGTATTTAAATTTGCACTTTCATTTAAACATGTTGCGCCATTTTTTCCTTCTGCTATACATTCTGCTAAAGTACTTTCAAATGTTGGTACTGTATTAATTTCTTGACTTTCATGCACTAGTCCTGTTCCTTCTATTTTATAGGATAATACTTTTGATGTGTCTTCTTCTGTAGCTACACTTTCATCTATAATTAGAGATACACTATATACTACTGTACTATTTGTTTCCATCTCTTCATCTTCTATGATTATTCCATCTGTTAATTCACTTACTGTTTTTCCATTTTCATATCCACTTACTATTTGAAATACTTCTCCTTCTTGTTTTCTTACTATTACTTTTATTTTATTTGCTTCTATTGTGTTTTCTTCATTGGCTACTAATCTCAATGTGTATGCTCCTTTTAAACTTCCTGTATTTTGGACACTTAATCTATAGTCACATATTCCTAAATAGATACTTGTTTCATCTGCACTCATTGGCATGAAACAATCACTATTTCCTTCGGATGTGATTGTTTGAGATGTGTTTTCATATGTAAACACTAAATCTCCTGCTTCCACTACTTGATTTTTACTATTTCCTTCTACCTTAAAAAACATGGCATAAGATAGACTTAAGACTACTATTGTTAAACATATAACTATATAACTTGCTAATTTTGTTTCTCTTTTAAAGATATTTTTAAAACTTAAATTATCTTTCATTTATCTCACCTTTATTCTATAAATATATTATAAACGATTAGCTTGAAAAATAAAAGTTAATTTTTGTTATTTAAATTTAAATCTGAAAAGTAGTTACAGTTTTGTGAGAAAAATTGAAAAAAAGAAATCAAAACGATTTCTAAAGATAAATATATAACAAATCTTATTTTCACTTACAAAAATAATAACTTTCGACACTTAATTAAAAGGGCGATGAGCATTATCTTTTAAAAATATAAGATAAAAATCGATTCCTTGTAGTGTATGTTAGCTCTGATTTTTTAAAAAATCAAGAAATTTAGTCAAAAAAATAGGGCTCTATCCTAAAATAGACCCCTTACAAAAATGATTTAACATTTTTTCCTTGCATAGATAATATATCATAAAGAAATATCTATGTCACACTATTTCATCTTTATTTCTATAATTTTGTAAAAAAAGATTTTAAATTTAAAAAAAGCCATTTATTCAATGACTCCTTTAATTCTTCTAACTCCAGCACTAGAAGATTCCTCTTTTTTTATCTTAAAATGACCTATTTCTTTAGTGCTTTTAACATGTGGCCCACCACATAATTCTTTAGAAACATTTCCTATTTTATATACAGTTACTTCATCTGGATATTTATCAATAAACATGCATTCTGCCCCACTTTTAATAGCTTGTTCTTTACTCATTGTTTCTTTAATTACTGGTAACCCTTCTTCAATCCATTCATTTACAAGATCTTCCACTTTTTGTTTTTCATCATCTGTTAATTTATGATCACAAGGAAAATCAAAACGTAATCTTTCTTCAGTAATATTACTTCCAAGCTGATGAACACTTGGACCAATTACTTTCTTTAAAGCCGCATTAAGCAAATGAGTAGCCGTATGATATTTTGTTTCTATTTCACCATTCCCGGATAATCCGCCTTTAAATTTACCTTTTGAAGCTGTTCTTGATTTTTCTTGATGTTCTAAAAACCTTACTCTAAAGCCCTCTTCATCAACTTTCATATTTCTTAGAGATACTTCTTCCTTAGTAAGCTCAATCGGAAAACCATATGTATCATATAAATGAAATGCTGTTTCTCCATCAATAAAATTTGAATTTTGAGCCACTTTTTCAAATACTTTTAAACCTTTTTCTAAAGTACGACTAAACTTACTTTGCTCATTTTTTAAAACTTCCAACACAACATTCTTATTTTGAGAAAGTTCATGATAATAATTTTGATATTCTTCAATTACTACTAAAGCAAGCTCTTCTAAAAAATTAGAATGAATATCCATATCAAGTACTCTCGCATAACGAATAGCTCTTCTTATTAATCTTCGTAAAATATAACCTTGATCTGTATTACTTGGTTTGATACCTGCTGGATCAGAGGCGATAAAAACACTTGTTCTTACATGATCCATAATAATACGCATAGCTTCTTCATTGCCTTCGTAACTTTTACCACTTATACTTTCTAATTTTTCACGCATATTTTTCCAAATACTTGTTAAATAGTTATCATCCACACCTTCTAATACAGCAACTACTCTCTCTAAACCCATACCTGTATCTACATTTTTTTGTTTTAATTCTGTCACATTTCCATCTTTATCTTGATAAAATTCCATAAAAACGTTATTCCAAATTTCTACCCAACGATCATCTTCTGGATCAAAAATTTTAGGAATCTCATCTTGACTTCTCCAATAGAAAATTTCAGTATCCCCTCCACATGGACCAGAGTCACCAGGAATCCAAAAATTGTCTTCTTTACCTAAATAGGCAATTCTTTCTTTAGGAATTCCTAAATTCATCCAAGCTTCAGCCGAAACATCATCTCTTGGAATTTTTTCATCACCTTCATAAACTGTAATTGCAAGTCTTTCTACTGGAATATGCAAAACTTTAGTTAAAAACTCAAAACTATAACCAATGCTTTCTTTTTTAAAGTAATCTCCTAAACTCCAATTACCAAGCATTTCAAAAAAAGTATGATGTGTTTTATCCCCAATTTCATCTAAATCGGTTAAACGTACACATTTTTGGTAATCACAAAGTCGCTTTCCATAAGGATGAGGCTCGCCCATTAAATAAGGAATTAAAGGTTGCATTCCAGCAGTATTAAACAATACAGATGGATCATTTTCTGGAACAATTGGAGCACTTGGAATTTGTTTATGTCCTTGACTCACAAAATAATTAATAAATAAATCTTTTAAATTCATAACGCATTCTCCTTCACAATATTAAATAATATTTCTTTCATTTCTTCTTCTGTTTTATTTTGAATCACATAATCAAAATCATTATAATGATCTAAAGCATGTTCAGTTTCATGAGCTTCTTGTTCTTTTGTTAAATCGTAGCTTTGCAAATCATTTGAAACTTTAATTTTAATCGGATGAAATTCTTTCAATTCATCCAATTCCTTAGGCATCCTTACATCACTAATGATAACAGTATCAACAAAATGTTCATAAATACGTAAGTCTTCTTTCATTCGTTCAACAAAATAAATATCCGTCTTTAACGCACGAACATACTCACCCATTTCTTGCAAAAAACTTCGAGGTTTAGGTTCACTTACCATATCCCAACCTAACAAATCTTTTGCAAAGAGTTTTATATATTTACTATATTCCGTGATAACAACTTTTTCTTTTTTAGATTCTAAAATTTCTTTTAAAATATGAGCAGCTTTTGTCTTACCACTGCGTGCTTTTCCAGCAATTAAAATGACTTTCATTAAATTCCTCCATTCAAAATAAAAAAGGACAATACCAAAGGAGTCATATAGACGGTACCATCCTTACTTTAACTTAATTTGCGATAACGGGCTTTTCCCAAAAATCTCCTCAAGCAGCAAAAATATTTTTTCTTTTGTAGAATTTCCATCCTCATCTACTCTCTATAAAAATACTAAAATATTCCTTCTTGAATCACTAATTTCTTACTAATCATATCAAAGAAAAACTTTTTTTACAAGAAATTTTTTTTATCATCATTTAGTTTGAATTTGAATAGATTCCTCATCACGAAATAAATTATATTTTTCTTTAAAGAATTTCCAAACAACTTTTCCAAGTGCAATACAAGGTGTTGCCAAAATCATACCGATAATTCCAAAGAAATGTTCAAAAATAAGTAATCCGACAATAATGGTTACAGGATGCAACTTCATTGTTTTACTCATTATAATTGGTTGTAAAATATTATTTTCAATTAATTGAACAATAATTGCAACAATCAAAGTTAAAAAACCAGTTAAAGGACTTTGAGCAAATCCAATAATAACAGCAACAGCTCCTCCAATATATGGTCCGACATAAGGAATAATATCCGTTATACCACAGAGTAATCCAAATAACAAAGGTGCTTGCAATCCAACAATCCAAAAGCCAATACTATCACATATGAAAACCATTGTAGCAACAAGCAATGTTCCATTTACACTCTTTCTTACTTCTGTAGAAATATTTGTAATTAACAAAGAAGCTTCAAAGCGATTTTTCTTAGGTAAAAGTTGTAATAAATGACCATTTATAGAATCAAAATCAATTAACATATAAATACCAATAACTAATCCAAAACATATTGTCACGATGCTAGAAAATAATCCTCCGGCAAAATTCATTATAAAAGATGGTGCTGAAGTCATAAAGCCATTTAAAGAAGCAGTAATTGTATTAAGAATTGAATTCTTAATTCCATCGATATCTACTCCTTGTATATTTCCAAATTTAGAAAATATTCCATTAATAAAACTCTCTAATTCTCTAAAAATTGAAGGTAAATTTCCGATTAAGACTTGCAACTGTTCATAAATTAATGGGATCAAGAAACGTATAAATAGCAAAATCACCAGTAAAAAAACAGCATAAACAATTAATGTACCTAAAGCTCTAGGAATTTTCTTCTTTTCCATTCTTGTAACAATAGGATTCATAAGCCACGCAAGAACAAATCCAATAAAAAACGGAGCTAAAACAGATAAAATATTTAGTAAAAATTGTAAAATTCCCCATTCCCGAACAATGATAGTAACTATTAAAATCATAGCTATAACCATAGCTATATAAAACAAATGTAAAATTCTTTTAGTTAAACTAACAACTTCATTAACCTCTTCTATATTCAATTTATCATTTTGTTTAAACAATTTCATAAACTCCCTCCATTAATGGTATTATAGCATAATATTTTAAAAATATTAAAAAAAGTAGTGCCCTTAGACACTACTTTTAATAAAATTTCTTATTAACGAAAGATAATATCATCTTTATCTTCTTCTAAAACAGGTTTTCCTTCACTATTTCCTGACTTTTTAGGTAAATCCATCTTTTTTGGCAACTCAATTTCAGGTCTAGCAGGAGCAACAGGTTTCGATTCTTGAACTTTTGGCTCCTCTTTTTCACGATTAACATAAACCGAACTAAAAACAGACGGCATTACTGGTTTTTGTTTAGGTTCAACATAAACTTCTTTTGGAATTTCTGGTTTTTCTTCAACTTGTAAATGAACAGGTTCAGTAATTTGTTGAGGCAAATCAATCGGTTTAAAATCATTGTTCTTAACTTCTTCAACATTTTTTTCTTGCATATTTTTTTCCATATCTGCAAGTTCTTTATTAATCGCGTCAGCTAAAGCATCAAAATCAAATTCTTTTTTAGGCTCTTCATTTCCTTCTTCAGTTTCAGAAGAAACAGAAGGAAGATCACTATTTAACACATCATTAGAAGTAGCTGAAACCTCCTGTACATTTTCATGATGAACAAGAGTAGAATCCACATTCTTTTCTTCTTCTGATTTTTGATCAGGAACCTCTACGGGTGTCACAGGTGTAACCTCTGCAAAAGAATCTTGCGAGCTTACTTTTGTTTGTTCTAATTTCTCCTCAAGTTCTTTTCTCTTCTTTTGATCTTTTTTACCAAAAAATAACACAATCAAAAAAAGAAGCACCAAAATTCCTATAATAACAAATAAATAAATCCCAAAATTTTCAATACTATACAAACTCTCTAAAAAATCCATTTCACTAATCACCTTTTATTCTTTTTAACCTAAAGATAGAATATCATAGAATTGTATATTAAGTCAATATTTTTTTACTGTCTTAATAAAATATATTTAAAATTTTGCATTTTATGTCTTGACAAATAATTTCAAGAAAAAATCGACTTTTTTTAAAAATTTAATAACTATAATCCTCTATAAAAATGTAAATTTTTGTAAAAAAAAGAACCTTTAAAAAAGGCCTTCTTACATATATCGATTCATTTGATTCATTACTTGTCTAACTTGTTTTTGACTAGGTTTTCTCCCCATACTGCTCATCATAACTTCAATCATTTTTTCATTAATGGGTGGATTCTTTTTCATATATTTTTTCATTACATACCTAGAAAGGAAAAAACCAATAATAAGTCCAACAAGTAAACCGATAACAACTAATAGTATATCTCCCCACATAAAATTTTCCTCCTTTATTTAGCTTCTTCTTGAGCTCTTGACTCACGAATTACAACAATTTTAACTGTACCAGGATACTGCATTTCGCTTTCAACTCGTTCTTTCATTTCTCGAGCAATTTTATAAGCTTTTGTATCATCAACTTCATCAGGCTTAACCATAACCCGTACTTCTCTTCCAGCTTGCATTGCAAATGTTTTTTCAACTCCCTCAAAAGAGTTTCCGATTTCTTCTAATTGTTCTAAACGTTTCATGTAGTTATCAAGAGAATCGTTACGGGCTCCAGGACGCGCTGCAGATAAAGTATCAGCAATTTGCACCAATACGGAAATAACACTATGAGCATCTGCATCACCATGATGAGACATTATCGCGTCAACAACAATCTCATCTTCATGAAATTTCTTAGCAATATCAGCACCGATTTCAACATGACTTCCTTCCATTTCATAATCAATAGATTTTCCGATATCATGAAGTAAACCAGCTCTTTTAGCTAAGATAACATTTTCTCCTAACTCAGATGCCATAAGTCCACATAACTCTCCAACTTCTTTCGAATGTTGTAAAGCATTTTGCCCATAACTCGTTCGAAAATTAAGTTTTCCGACTAAATTAACAAGCTCTGGATCCATTTTAGTAATACCTAGTTTATAACAAGCTTCATTACCAAGCTCAGTAATTTTATTATTCATATCCTTACAAACTTTATCATAAACTTCTTCAATTCTAGAAGGATGAATTCTTCCATCTTTGATTAAAGTTTCAATAGTAATTTTAGCTATTTCTCTTCTTAATGGATCAAAAGAAGAAATAACAATAGTCTCAGGAGTATCATCAATGATTAAATCAACACCTGTAACAGCTTCAATGGTTCTTATATTTCTTCCTTCCCGTCCAATTAAGCGTCCTTTCATATCATCGTTTGGTAAATCAATAGTACTAACCGTTTGCTCTGTTGCTACATCCTCTGCATAACGTTGCATGGATTCAACAATCAAATTTTTAGCATTTTCAGAAGCATTCAATTTTGCTTCATGCTCTTTCTCTTTCATAAAAGCAGCAAGTTCATCAGCCATTTCTTCCTCGGTTCGCTGCATTATCAAATCATGAGCCTTTTCTTTAGAAAAATGAGCAATTTTTTCTAAACGATTCATCTCATCTTTTAACATTTCATCCAACTTCTCATTCTTAGATTGCAATTCTTTTTGAGACACTAATAAATGATTTTCTTTTTCTTCTAAGCTAAGCTCCCTTTTCTGAAGCATTTCATCTCGTTTATCCAAACTATTTTCACGTTGAAGTAAACGATCTTCTGTAGCTTTCATTTCTTCTTTTTTTTCTTTTAAATCACGTTCA
>CALVXT010000005.1 GCA_944371545.1 uncultured Bacilli bacterium
CCACAACAAATAATTGGTATGGATCCGAACTTGAACCCGTTCCACCACTAATACTCACGTTAGAGGACAGATAAAGGGTTGGAAAAACTATGACGTCAGAGGCAATAGAATTATTGCCACTAAAACCGCCAGTTTCTAGAGTGTTATAGACAACACTGTTATCCAAAAAAAGCGAAGTCAAAGTCCATTGATTGAAAACTTTATGATAAAGCCAATTGTTATTATAGCAATCGCTCACATTTTGCCATTGATTTAATAGAGTATTTAAACAAGTTTCGCGATTCGTTGTAGGTCCACCAGAAGTTGCATACCCATAGTCGCTTGGATACATGAGGCCAACATACCCTATCCACTCCGTTGGTCTTCCCTCAGGCACATTTGTTCCTCTTTCAAGAATATAACTCGTTGAGGAAGTTATTGATGACCCATTTAAACTTCCTAAACTCCAAACCACACTGACAATCATTTCTTTCGCTTCTTTGGTTAATCCATTACTAGTGAAATCGCACATTGTTGTTGCTCCATTTTGTCCATACGGACAATTCCCACTTGTTCGGCTCCAGTATGCTCCTTCATTTAACACAATTTTTAGAGCAGAATTAATCCAATCATTACTTCCCCAATCACTTTTATTATCCCAACTATATCTTCCTATGGATTCACTTCTTATAATTTTTAATCTTGGCTCTTTATTTCCTAATCCATTATCTATATTATTCATAACTCCAATAATTCTCCATAGTTCATTATTAAATAATACATAATTATTTGGATCGGCGCCTATATATCTTAAATTGTTATCTACTGTTTCATCATATATTAAACTGCTATCTCCATTTTCGTATAAGTCTTCAATATATCCTATCCCATTTTTTTCAAAATATAACGTACATTTGGTATTTCTTTCGGTCATATTTAATACTTTTACTGACCAATCTGTTTCATTAAATTCTACACTTGCACCTTTAGTACATGTTGTTTTTTCTTTATCTAGTACATATCCTTCTCCCTTTTGAGGCATCGTCTTTGATATCACATCATCTACGTAAAATGCAAAATATAAGTCTCCATTACTTCCTACTGTTCCTTTTATAATATTAAATTCTGCTTTAGTTTGGAATGAGGCAAAAGAAGTATAGAAAAATACTCCAGCTACTAATAATACACAAGTTACTGTAAATACGATTATTCCTATTTTCTTTGGATCTTTTTGTTTAAATTTTTCTAATTTCATAATGAGCCTCCTGTAGGTGTTAGGATGAGACGGAAAGAATACTCACTAACTGCACGACCGGGTATACTAGCAAAAGCAAATATACCGGTATCAGAACCGCTTCTATAATAAGAATCTCGTACAAACCAAGACGAACTATCATCAATATAATAAGCGTAATCAGTATACCAACTACTTGTCTGTCTTGTTCGTGTTAAATAAGTCACATTAGCAAATGGACCCACTTCTCCTGTAGCGTCTCCTAATATTCTGTGATTATATTGTTTATCCACTGATACATTATAAACGTATATATCATAATATTTTTTATTCGGAAAATCTAAACCTGTTGTTAAACTAGTTAAGCCAGATGTGTCGTTATCACAAGTTGGACAACCAAAGGTTCCTTTAAATCCCGAATTATACAAGCTGTTTCTTCCAATTATTACTGTTCCTTCTCCATCTGCTTTTACCCCCATTACATCTTCAATAGCACCACCACTCATATCATAAATGCCACTTATATTTCCAGTGGTGCTAGCTAGGACACTATTTGGATAAGCTGTATTACATGTGTCATCGTTACAATAACGATTACATTCTTCATTTGTTCCTGTACCTCCACAGGTTGGTTCATTATTCGCAGCATATCCTGTTATATAATTTGAATTATTATTAAACCTTACACTTGTTGCACTTCCATAAGTACTGTGTTGTAAGTAAGCCACAGCTCCCCATTCTGTATTCTTCATCATATGACTATCTAAGTTTCTTTGATAATTATAAGAAGAATAAAATGCATTCGCTACTTGTATTCCTCTCCAACTATAAACATTTGGTTTAATAATAATTTTACTTGAGTCATTTACATTTTGCTCAGCCTCTGCTGTACTTGTTGCTCCATTATATCCTGTTTCAAACTTGCCTACCCAAAATCCGGTTGATGGAATACTTAGAAATGCTGGATGAGTCATATAGTCTCCAATAGTACAATTTCCTGTTGCTCCACTCTCCATTGGTGTTGTACATTCTCCTTCTTTATCATCACTTGTATTGTAATCACCAAATATAATAGGTATTTCATGTACTTTTGATGCATCTATACTTGTTAAACTATCATATAATCCTAAATCCCATAATTGATATCTGTATTTTGGTATCCATACAAAATAACTTTCTATTTTCTCTTCTGGTATTATATCTCCTGAATTATAATTTGTATTTTGATTTTCATCTTTTAATATAATTGCATTAGCCCATTCTTTATTTGCATAACTGTACCATTCACTTTCTAAATCTGCTTTTTTTACTGTTCCATCAGCTTCTATTGTTACTGGTATTAACGGATCTTCCAGTACTGGATCTGTTCCGTTTAATATGCCTTCTGTATAGGTTGTTGTAAAGTGTAGCTCACATCTTGTTTTATATTCATTCATATTTTGAACTACCGGGCTCCACGAAATACTATCCCAATTGATATATGCTCCATTTGTACAACTTGATTTTTCTCTATCATAATAATATCCACTATCTTTATTTGGTATTGTATTAGTTTCTTCTCGTTTATATATATTGCTAATTCTATTTTTTCAGTTTCATACTCTTTTATTTTATTTTCTTTTGGAAGTGAAATTACTAAAACTACTACTAAACATATAAAAATCAAAAAAGTTAAAGCATGTTTTTTCATAGTTAATTCACCTCAGTTCTAGTATGGTTTATTTTATCTTTTTCTTAAGCCACAAAAAAAATTACCATAGTTTCCTATGATAATTTTATCATGATACCCCCCCCCCCCATGTCAATTTACATGTTTTTGACACGAAGCGTACAAAGTCGTTAACCTTCTAATTTTTTTAAAACATTTTTTGTAACTTCAATTGCTTTTTCACGTACAGCAGTTGCTGCTTCGTCTAACATAGGCTCTCCTTTTGATTTTACATAATCAACTAAATCTTTAGCACTTTTTTGTATTTCTTGAGCTTTTTTTTGAGCAATTTTTAAAACTTTTTCTTTGTCTAAATCTTTTAAGGCTGCTTCAATTTCTTCAGATTTACGAACTACGTATTCTTTTACATCATCCATATCTACTTCTTTTGCACGTTTTATAAGTTCATCTATTTTCTCCTTTAATTCCGCTCTAGTTTCTTTTCCACTTTTTGGAGCAAATAAAATTCCCAATCCTGCGCCGATTGCAGCTCCACCTAATAAAGCTGCAGCTGTTTTCTTTTTCATTTAAAATCGCCTACCTTCCTTAAAGACATTATACACCAAAAAAAGAAAAAGAATACGTGAATGCATGTTATATTGACTCTTAATTGACAAAAAAGTATAATAAAAATAAGAAAGAGGTAGTAATGCAACAAATTTCGACGTATATTTTATTATTTTTTATTTATTCATTTTTAGGATGGAGTTTAGAAGTGATTTGCAAATTTGTAAGTGATCATAAATTTGTTAACCGTGGATTTCTTATCGGTCCTTATTGTCCTATTTATGGCTGGGGAGCTTTAATCATGACCTTTTTACTAAATAAATATTTAGATGATCCTGTAACACTTTTTATTATGATCATTCTTGTTTGTTCAATTCTGGAGTATTTGACTAGTTATTTTTTAGAAAAAATTTATCATACAAGATGGTGGGATTATTCAAACTACAAGTTCAATATTAACGGACGTATTTGCTTAGAAACGATGATTCCATTTGGTATTTTTGGTATGCTTATTATGTATAAAGCAAATCCTTTTTTTGTAGGTATCATTAATAAATTACCTAATACTTTCGCTCTTATTTTATCTATCTTACTTATCATCATCTTTATTGTTGATAACATCATTTCTTCAAAAACTATTTTAGAAATTCAAAAAATCAATAAAAGTATTCAAAGCAAACTTGTTCTCAAAAAAGATGATACAGAAAGAATTACTAAATTAGTACGTGAGAAGATTGAAAAATCGAAAAAAATTCTTAATCGCCGACTAATTCATGCATTTCCACATTTAAAATTACTTAAGCGAACGAGACAAAAAAATACAAAAAGAAAGAACAGATAACGAGATACAAAATGCTCCAATTACATCACTTGTATAATGTACTCCTAAATATATTCGACTTAACCCAATCAAAATTGTATATAAAGAAAAAAGAATTGTTAACAAAGTTTTCCATAACTTTGGTAATTTACTTTCCCACGCAAAGTAAATCATCAAAAAAGAAAATGAAGTTGCCGCCATCATATGACCACTTGGAAAGGAATATCCGGTTGCTTCCACTAGATGAGAAAAACCAGGACGTTCACGACCAAAAAAATACTTTAATAATAAATTCAAAACTGTTTCAACAACCATCGTGCCGATTAGGAGTTCTCGACTCCTTTTTTTTCTTAAAATCAAAAAAGCGATAATAATAAAAATTACAATCCATAAAGTATCTCCGAAATCTGTAATGAATGTAAAAAAATCTTTTAAAGGAAATTGACTAATCCATTCATAAAATGGAACATCAAAGAAAATTGTATTTCCATTAATAATAAATATAGATAAAAAGAAAAAACAAAAAAAGAAAAAAATCGAAGTATATAAGTAATAAATTGTTTTCATAATGTATCTCCCACTATTTTAAATATATGTTTTACTTATCTTATTTTACTATGATTTTTTTCTTTTTTCTATATCAAATTAAAGTATCTTATAAATAAATTTTCAAACTAACTTGTAAAGAAAACTTGATACCAACGAATAAAAGTAAATACATTCCATATTTTGCGATAATGATCTTTTTTTTGGTTTTTATGTTCTTCTAACATTTTTAAAAGTTTCTTTGTATCAAAATATTTTAAGGCAACATCAGAAGTAAATGCTTTCTCTATCGTTTGATAAACATCATCTTCTCGCATCCAATCACGAATAGGAACAGGAAAGCCCAACTTTTTCTTTTTATACGCTTCAGTTGGAATAACTTTTCTTGCTGCATCACGTAGAGCCACTTTCGTATTCTCTTTAGTAACTTTATATTCTAAAGGTAAGGAAGCCGCAATTTTAAAAACTTCTTTATCCACAAATGGAACTCTTCCTTCTAAAGAATTGGCCATTGTCATACGATCCGCTTTTTGTAAAATATCTTTCATCAACCAAAAATGAATATCAATAGCTTGCATTTTTACCAAATTATTTTCTCCTTTAAATTCATCATATATAGGTTTGGTAATTTCTTGATTTTTTAAAGTTACTGGAATTTTTAAAAGTTTTTTTACTTCACGTTCATTCCAAACTTTATTAACGCCTATATAATTTTCTTCTAAAGTCATTCCTCTTCTAACTAAAAAATTAATTCCACGAATTGGGGGCAAATGCAAACAAAATTTAGCAATTGCATGACGAATAAAATAAGGAACTTTATTATAAAAAGAATAATCTACTTCTTCACGATAGGAATTATAACCGCCAAAGAATTCATCTGCACCTTCTCCAGAAAGTACAACTTTTACATCTTCACTAGCAAGTTTTGAAACAAAATACAAAGCAACAACAGCTGGATCACTAGCTGGCTCATCCATATGATAAAAAACCTTATCTAAAGTCTCCATATATTCTTCTTTACTAATCTTTTTTTGCTTGTTCTGAATACCTAATTTTGAAGCTAAATCTGTAGCATATTCGCTTTCATTATAACGAGGAATATCATATCCAACCGTATAAGTCTTATCAGGTTTTGCTAAAGAAACAAGGTAAGAAGAGTCAATTCCGCTAGACAAAAAAGAACCAACCTCAACGTCACTAATCATATGATGCTCTACACTATCCTCCATAACCTCTCCTATTTTTTTAACAGTTTTTTTATAATCTTTTTTCTCAATAGGAAACTCCAACTTATAATAACGAGCAATATCAATTTCTCCATTTTGATAAGTTAAAGTACAACCAGCATCAAGTCTTTTCACACCTTCAAAAAAAGTTTCAGTAGTAGGAGTAAAGCTAAAAGATAAATAAGCTGGCAAAATTTTTTCATTAAATTTCTTTTCAAATTTTGGATGATCTAAAAAAGCTTTAATTTCTGAAGCAAACATAAACGTCTCATCATTTTGATAATAATAAAAAGGTTTTATACCAAAAGGATCTCTTGCACAAAATAAAACTTTTTCTTGGATATCATATAAAGCAAAAGCAAACATACCACGTAAATGATTAGGTAAATCCTTACCCCATTCTTGATATCCATACAAAAGAACTTCCGTATCACTATCCGTTTGAAAAGGATAATCTTTTAATTCTTTTTTTAATTCTTTATAATTATAAATTTCACCATTAAAAACAACAACTAAATTTCCATCATGACTAAACATAGGTTGTTTTCCACCTTCAATATCGATAATAGATAATCTTCGTTGTCCTAACGCAACACCATCACGAACAAAAAAACCTTCAGCATCTGGACCACGATGTTTAATACGATCTGTCATTCCTTTTAAAACTTTTTTCATATTTTTTTCTTTACCAACAAATCCAGCAATTCCACACATGTTGCATCACCTCTTATAAATGTATTATACCCTTTTTTTTCTGAAAATAAAAGTTAAATAAAGAATGCACTGAATTTTCAAAAAACAGGGCAAATTTAATTTTTTTTCATAAAAATGCACTTTTTTTGACAAAAATGCACTTTAAAAAATGGAAAATGCACTGTTTTTTGAAAAAACGGTGCATTTTTTCGAAAATTGTGTTAAAATAACTATTGAAAGGAGCAATTTTATGAAGGCATTTGAACCCGAAAAACTACCTATAAATTATCCAATAGATAAAGAGCTGTTATCTCTTTTAGCTGAAGCCAATGAAAAATTTGGCGAATACAAAACAGCATTAAAAAATCTAGAATTCGATCCTAAATTATTTTTAGATTCAATTCTTTTACAAGAAAGTTTAAAATCTACTCAAATTGAAGGAACTCAAATTTCTCAAGATGAATTATACTATTTAAAATATATGCCTCAAAATGATGAAAACAGAGAAATTTATAATTTAAAAAAAGTTATTGACTTTAGCGAATTGGCAAGAAAAGATCATTCTAAAATTACTCTTTCTCTTGTAAACCAATTACATCAAATTCTATTAGATAGTGTACGCGGAAAAGAAAAAAAGCCTGGAACATTAAGAACAATTCAAAATTGGATAGGTCCTAAAGGATGTTCAATAGAAGATGCAACATATATTCCTCCTGTTCCTGAACGAGTTCCTTCACTATTAGAAAATTTGTTTGATTATATGAACAATCAATATATAGATCCACTTTTTATCAATTTAGCAATTGCCCATTCTCAATTCGAAACAATTCATGCCTATCATGATGGAAATGGAAGATTAGGTCGAGCATTAATTCCTATTCAATTATCTTATCTAACAAATGAAACTCCGATTTTATTTTTATCTGAAGTAATTGAACTTTATAAACCTAGCTATTACAAGCTTTTAAATGAAAGTCGAAACGGAAACATGATTCAATTTATTAAATTTTTTCTTCAATGTATCATTGAACAATGTAATAATTACATTTATAAAATCTATAAAATCAAACAAATCTATAAAAAAGATATGGAACTTATTAAAACCATTAAAGGAAAAAGTGTTTATCTTATTATGCCAAGTATTTTAAAACAAGTAATTTTTACTAAAAAAGATATTGAATTAGATACTAAAATTTCTAGAAATGTTATATCTAGAGTTATTGAACAACTCATTCAGTTAGGTATTATAGAACCAGATAATACAGTGGCTAAAAAAGCTTATAAATATAAGGAAATTTATAACATATTTATTAAAAATTAAAAATGCACTGAATTTTCAAAAAGCAGGGCAAATTTAAACTTTTTTTCATAAAAATGCACTTTTTTTGACAAAAACGTGCTTCAAAAAAGAAAAAATGCACTGAATTTTCAAAAAACAGTGCATTTTTTCTATTCTTTAATGAGTGATAGTTGAACTTTTTCTTTTTCTAAATCAATTCCACAAACATAGACAGTTACAATATCTCCAACACTTAAAATATCATTAGGATTTTTAACAAAATTTTTACTCATTTTAGAAATATGTACTAATCCATCATCATGTAATCCGATATCAATAAAAGCTCCAAAACTCGTAACATTACGAACGGTACCTTTAAGTTCCATTCCTTCTTTTAAATCGTGAATGGTAAGTACATCACTTTTTAAAACAATATCATCTAACTTATCTCGGTAATCTTGGCCTGGATGTTTTAATTCTTCTAAAATATCTTCTATAGTATAAACATCTGCATCTAATTCTTTAGCAAGTTTAGAAGCATTAGCTTTACTTAAAGCTTCATTAAATTCTTGAGTTCCTAAATTTTTCAAATCTAATTGTAAAGATAACAAAACTTTTCTAGCAAGTTCATAACTTTCTGGGTGAATTCTAGTTCTATCTAAAAGATTTTCTCCATCAATTACTCGTAAAAAACCAATAGATTGTTCATAAACTTTATCTGTAAAACCTGCAAGTTTCTTAACTTCTTCTCTTGAAGTAAAAGTCTTCTTTTCACGAAACTTCAAAATACTATCAATAGTTTTTTTCGTTAAACCAGAAATATAACTTAAAATACTTGCACTAGCTGTATTAATATTTACACCAATTTCATTAACAATCTTAGAAACAGTAAATCCCAAAGCTTCTGAAAGTTCTTTTTGATTCACATCATGTTGATATTCTCCAACCCCGATACTTTTTGGATCAATTTTAACTAACTCAGATAATGGATCTTGTACTCTTCGTCCAATCGAAATGGCACTTCTTTTTTCAACTGTTAAATCAGGAAACTCTTTAATAGCTAAAGGACTAGCTGAATAAACAGAAGCACCAGCTTCACTAACTAAATTGTACAAAACATCTGTTCCTTTAATAGAATCTGCAACAAAAGCTTCACTTTCTCTTGAAGCAGTACCATTTCCAATAGCAATAATTTGTACACCATACTTTTGAATTAAAGAAGTTAAAATTTCTTTACTCTTTTCTTTTTCATTTTTAGGTTCATGAGGATAAATCGTAGCAATTTCCAAAACATTACCATAAGTATTTAAAACAGCCAATTTACATCCTGTACGAAAAGCAGGATCAAAACCTAAAACCACTTTATCTTTAACTGGTTTAGTCATAAGTAAATGCTCTAAATTATCTTGGAAAGTTAAAATTGCTTTTTTCTCGGCCATTTCCGTTAAATCCGCACGTATTTCTCTTTCAACACTAGGATATATCAAACGTTTTAAAGCATCCTCAATTGCACTTTCTACTTCCAAAACCACAAAAGAATCTTGATTTTTAATAATTTTACTTTTTAAATACTCCAAAATTTTCGCTTTATCAAAATCTAAAGAAACAGACAAAACCTTTTCTTCTTCTCCTCGATTCATAGCTAAAATTCGATAATGCTTAGCGTATTTAATTTTTTCTTCAAAATCATAATACATTTGATAAACTTTTTTTTCATCAACAGCATTTTTCTTTACTTTACTAACAATGGCTCCATTATTCCAAATTTCTTTTTTAATAAATTTTCGATAATAAGCATTATCACTAATCCACTCAGCAATAATGTATTTTGCTCCTTCAATAGCTTTTTCTGTCCCACATTCAAATCCACTTGCTAATTTTTCCATCGTTCCATTTACAGGAAAACTCATCATTTTTTTAGCTAACGGTTCAAGTCCCATTTTAATAGCTTCACTAGCCTTAGTTTTTTTCTTTTCTTTAAATGGTCGATATAAATCCTCTACATCACTTAATTTTTCACAAGCTAAAATAGAAGTTCTTAATTCATCTGTCATCAAATCTTTTTCTTCAATTAACCTGATAACATCTTCTTTTCTTTTCAGTAAATTTTCTAAATACGTATATTCTTTTTCAATACTTCTTATTTGCTCTTCATCTAATGAACCTGTTGCTTCTTTTCTATAACGAGCAATAAAAGGAATCGTTGCCCCTTCACTAAGTAAGTTTAAAACCGCTTCTACTTGAGAAACTTTAATTCCTAAATTTTTTGCTAAAATTTCTTTATTATTCATACTTCCACTCTTTCTAACATGCTTTTAAATTATATCATAAAAAAAGAAAAAATTTATTTTTTTCGTTTGCGGTTAACTCCTTTTTCGCAAATTTTTTTAAATTTTTCTTTATCTTTCTCTTTTAAGAAAATCAAACAACTTTCCAAATAATATTCAAAAAATTTTTGCTTTCTTTCATTTTCACTTTGGAAAGCTTCCTTTTTAAGTTCACATAGCTCTTGATAAAGCATATCACGAAGAAATGGATAAAATGCTGGATTACATGAATAATCAATTGTTAATGAACAATTAAAATCCTTTTGAACTAAATATTCCATTTCTTGATTTCTGAAAAAAAGGTAATACCAAACAAGTTCTTGTTCCCCATTTTGTAAAAGAATATTTAAATAATTTTTTTCGATAAATTGCCATAAAGAAGCTATTTGTTCTTCTTCTAAAAGTTCCCATTCTTTATCATAATCAAAGCCAAAATTTTGTTGTTCTTTAAAAAAATCTTCTTTAGAGATATTCCCAAGATATAATTGAATAAATAGGAAAAACATTTTTTTTAAACTTTCTATATTAAAAGTATTCATTTCGTTTTGAATATCTAAAAGTTGAATGTAACCATCTGATTCCATTTTTTCCAAAGGTATAATACTATCTTTTTTTTCATAATTTATTATACGGTGAAATACTAATTCTCTTTCCTTTTCTGAATTTTCAGCTGAAAGCATATCAATAATTCCAAATGGAAAATAATCTATTTCTGGAGTATAAAATACTTTTAAATAATTTTGGAATTCTACTAAATCAATATTTTTATATAAATTGCTTTCTTTTTCTATTAATTCTTTTAAAATCTTTTGATAAAAATTTTTATATTCTATCTTTTCATTATGTAATTTGCAATTCATAAGTTTTTGATATATGTGTAAAATTTGTAAGCCTATTTTTTCCAATTCTAAAAATTTTTGATTGTATAATAGAATATCTTGATAAGAATAACGAGTATCCATTATAAAGCCATTTTGAATATAGGATAATCTTTCTATTCGATCAATCTCCATTTCAGGTTCATCTTCTGGAGTTTCTTCTAATATTCCAATCTTATATTTTGTTAATAGTGTATTCATTTGATGAAAATAATCTGGATAAACATCTGCTAAATCTAGCTTATAAAAGCTTGTCTGTAATTTATTATATACATCTGTTAAATTTTTTTCGGGTATATTTTTTAGACAAGCTTCAAAAAGTATTTTTAATTCTTCATGTTTTTCATGCTGAATATCGTAACGTACTACTTCTTGATATAATTGTTTTAAAACATCAAGTTTAAATTCTAATGCCTTTTCAGAATCATGAGAATAAGCCATTTTTTGAAAAATATTATTTTGAAGAAAATATTCAAGACTTTCTTTTGTTGTTGCACAAGAATCGATCATTTCTAAAAATGTTTGCGCTACAGAATATTCCCAATTTTTAAATTCAAGAAAAGCTTCTAAATAATTTTTAAAATAAGGCATATCTTTAACTGATAGTGCTTCATCAAAATTCAAAGCACTGAAAGCTTGAAAAGACGCGAATTCCCAGATGTTTTGTAATGAATTTAATGTAGATAAGATATATATAGGTAAACTTGTATGTTCAATTAGATTTATTAAAGAAAATTTTTTTAAATCAAATCCTAAATTTTCTTCTGTTTTAGTAACTAAATCGTTTAGAGTATTATAATTTTTTCTAAAAAATGTTAATAAGGTTTGTTCTTTTTCATATAGATCTTCTAGTACTAAATTATAGCTTTCTTTATTTTCTTTTTCTTTTAACTGCTCTACTTTTAAAATATGTTTATTTACTGTTAGTAACTGGTTGAATTCTTGCATAACAAACCCTTCTCTCAATAATTTTTTATTATAAAGCATAATAAAAAAAAATTAAAGAAAAAAGAAATATTTCTAATTTAAATATTTCTTCCTATTAAAGAATTATACACACTCACCGAGCTCACCTATAATAGTTCCACTAAAACTCTTTCCCATATCTGCTGTTTGGTCTTCCGCTGTATTTTGATATGTAACTGTTAAAATATAATTTTCTGTTGTACTTGCTTTTATGCTTGTTCCTTCTAAAAGTGAAGTTGTTCCACTATTTGTGGTTGGAAATTCTTGACTCTCAATTAATACCGTGCCATCATTTTTTTCCAATTTGTATACTAGATCTTGTTGATTTATAAATGTATTTAATGTATTACTCCATAGTAAATTTATACAAACATCTATATTATTTGGATTTTGAACACTAAAAGCATAGGTCACGTTATCTCCTGGTATCATTGTACTACTTGTGATATCTTCACCACCTGTAATAATTAAGTTGCTTAAAGTATCCGCTAGGCCTGATGATTGGTTATTCTCTCTATTTCCTGTTCCTTCTACTGTAGCTGAAAAATAAGAATATGTTCCTTGATAAGTTAAGGATATCATGATTATTAAAGCAGATATAATTACAACATACATTTTTTTGCTCATTTTTTCCCTCACAATTCTATTTCTTCAAGCATAATTCTCGCTTGGATATTTTTTCCTACATCTATCTCATCTATATTATGGACTTTTACTGTTAAAACATAATCAACAATTTCCCCTGGCTTTATTACCTCACCATCATAAATTGTTGTTGTTTCACTAGGAAAAATTTCACTGCTTATTTCAATTGTCTTATTTTCTCTACTAAAGGAATACGTAATGCTTTCTTTAAATGATACTTCATTATAAACTTCACTAAATTTTAATTGATATTCCTTAGCCTCTGTTGTCTCATTTTTTACCTTAATGTGTAAAGAAGTCCCGCTTCCCTCTCGGATGTTTGATAAAAGTAAATTTCCAGCGTTTTCATATTCTACAGTCAAATTTTCCTTTTTACTATTGGCATGATGTGAAAAATGATGTGAATATGTGTCATAAATCAATATGCCTATGGCTAAACAAATCAATAAAATGATCCATAATCTATTTTTATTCTTTTTCATTTTTTACCTCAAAAATGAATACTTTCATGATTAGGTTCACTATAAAGATCTTCAAACTTACCTTTACGTGATTGGATCATTAAGCCTAAAATTCCAATGATAAATAAAACAAATGAAATAATTTGAGCTACTTTAAATCCCCCAAGCATTAAAGAATCTGTTCGCATAGATTCGATAAAAAATCTTCCGACACTATACCAAATTAAATATACGCAGGTTAAGCCACCAACCTTTAAATACTTGTAATGTTTTACAATAATCAGGACAATAAATCCTAATAAACACCATAAAGATTCATACAAAAAAGTTGGATGATAATAATTTCCATTAATATACATTCCATTAATAATAAACTCTGGAATATATAAATTTTCTAAAGTAGAACGCATGACAATTCCACCGTGTGCTTCCATATTAAAGAAATTTCCCCATCTACCAATAGCTTGAGCTAAAATAACGCCGGGAACTGCCATATCAACGATTTTAAATAATCGCACTTTATACTTATGACAATATAAAGCCATCGTTATAAATCCAGCGACTAATCCCCCATGAATAGCAAGTCCACCTTCCCAAATCTTGAAAATACTAATAGGATCACTTGCATATTGGCTCCAATTAAAAATCACATAATAAGCTCTGGCCCCAATAAAACCAAAAATAATGGTCCAAAAACATAAATTAAATAAAAAATCTGTAGGATAATTTTGCTTTTTTCCTTCTCTTAAAAGTAAGACAATTCCAACAATTACACCAATTAAAAGTAAAAAAGAATACCACATAATTTCAAAATTGCCAATTTTAAACATAACAGGATTCATATATATCCTCCATTCTATAAATGATTATAACACAAAATGGAAACTTTTTTTTATTTTTTTAACAACAAACTTTGCTCTTCAAAAAACATATTTAAAACTTCATTCTGATGATTTAAAAAACTAGCCACTTCTTTTAACTGTAATTCATATCGATATAAGTCTGAATCTTTAGCTTTTTTAAAAAAGCATTCTTGAAACATATACATATTATAATTATCAATAGCTCGTCTTAAAGGGCTGGTATTATGAGAATAATACTCTAAGCCAAGTCCAAAATGTCCTTTACATTCTGTTGAGTAATAAGCTTTAGGAAATTTTTGTTCCAATACTTTCGTTTCACTTAAATAAATATCACTTTTTCTTTCACTTCTAAGTAGTTCTCTTAATCTTCGAATATCAGAAATTTCTGTAGATGTAACTTCATGATTTCGATACAAAAATGGAAAAGAATGTTCATAAGCAATCTTTGCAAGTAAATAATTGGCAAAAACCATTAAAGATTCTACAATTTTCTCAGCAGTTGATACACCAACAATATTGGTATTTGAAACATTTGAACTTGTTCGATTTAATAACGCATAGATTTTATCTATATGTAAATATTTTTCAAAAAAAGGTTTTAATTCACATAAATTGTTTAAAGTAGAAACATAGGCTGGATCATCTTTTTCTGTTTCTATTACTTCACTACAATGTTCATAAGTATCATTTTTTCCTATAAAAGCATTCTCAGCTTTAACTTCATACCTAATCATGTCAAAAGATTTTGAAGAAATATCAACGTAAATACTAAAAACTTTTCGAACATGATTTTGACATAGATTAAAAAGATTTTTAGATAAACAGCTTGGAAACATTAAAATAGGCGGATCTGTATAAACTGTAACGCATCTTTTAGTTGCTTCTTTAAGAAGTAAACTATCCATTGAAAGATAAGCTAACGGATGAGCAATGTGAATACCTACCCGATAAAAATCATTAATTTTTTGACAACTAAATCCATCATCTAATTCTACAGCACACTCCCCATCTACTGTATATAAAATAGGCATGCCTTTACTATAACCCATTTCTGGATGTTTAAGCACACATAATTTGCTTTCTTGTTTGACAGGAACTGAAAATTTCTTTGGCAAATTATATTGATACTTTAATTCTTTTAAAGAAGTTTCAATACTTTTATTATGCGGTTTATCCATAAGCCAAAGTTGTTTTTCTTCTGTTAAAAATACTAACCATTTATTAATAAAATAATGATATCTTTCTTCTTTTTCTCCCAAAAAATTTTTATTTTCTAAAAATTCTTGAAAAATATTTTCTAATTTTTGAATTTCATTTAAAAATAATCTTTCTTTTCCATGATTAAACAATATTTGTAAAACTCGGTCATAATATATTAATTCATCTAAATAATCATAATTTTTTAAAATATGTTTCTCTAAAACGTGTAAATATTGATAAATTACATCAGATAATAAAGAAAAGGCCGTCTCATCTAAAAAATTTATTTGATGAGGCTTTTCAATAAGAATATTTTCTAATACTTCTAGATTTCGAATATGAAAAATTAAGTGTTTTAATAGATCTAATTTTGTTTCATCATATTTGTAATCAAGAGCATTAGCAAGCTCTATCGAAAGCAAATCTAGTTTTCCCATAATTTTTTTTAAAAACTCATTTTCTTTATTTTCTAATAATAACTTACGTATTAATAATCGAAGAGATTGAAATCTTTTATATGCTTCTTCTTTATGTTTAAAAGCTTTATATTTAGCTATGATTAAAAATGGATATACTTCAATTAAATGTTCATAAGATTTTGAAAGGTCAAAATTTTGCAATTCCATTTCATATAATTCTAAAATTGGAAAAAACTTTTCTTCAGAAGAAAGCGTTCTTAAAAATTCTTGATCGTTCTCTCGATATTTTTGAATAAGAAGACTGATATCCATAGATTATCACCTATTTCTAGTATAAAAGAAAGAAGAAAAAAAAGATAGCCAAAACTATCTTTCTAAGTATTTTTTTAACCATTGTCCTGTGTAAGACTCTTTTACTTTACTTACTTGTTCAGGTGTGCCAGCAGCAACTACCGTTCCTCCTCCTACACCACCATCAGGTCCTAAGTCGATAATATGGTCAGCAACTTTAATCACATCTAAATTATGTTCAATCACAATAACTGTATCTCCATTGTCAACAATACGATTTAAAATTGCTAATAATTTTTTTATGTCTTCAGAATGCAACCCAGTTGTCGGTTCATCTAAAATAAATAAACTTTTTCCAGTAGGTTTCTTTTGAAGTTCTTTAGCAAGTTTCACTCTTCCAGCTTCACCACCAGATAAAGTTGGAGCACTTTGACCCAATTCGATATAAGAAAGTCCAACGTCCATCAAAATATCCACTTTTCGCTTAATTTTCGGAACATTTTCAAAAAACTCAGCAGCCTCATTTACCCGCATATGAAGAACATCGCTAATGTTCTTACCTTTAAAAGTAATAGAAAGAGTTTCTTTATTATAACGTTTGCCATGACAAACATCACAAGGAACATAAACATCTGGTAAAAAATGCATTTCAATTTTTTTGACACCGTCTCCCCAACAAGCTTCACATCTTCCACCTTTAACATTAAAAGAAAATCTTCCTTTATCATAGCCATGCATCTTCGCTTCTTTAGTATTCGCGAATAAATCGCGAATATCATCAAATAGACCAATATAAGTTGCTGGATTACTACGAGGAGTACGTCCAATCGCATCTTGACTAATCATAACTACTTTATCAATATTTTCTAAACCTTTAACTTCTTTACATTTACCAGGAACTTCTTTTGAACGATAAAGTTGATTAGCAACCGTTTTATACAAGATTTCATTAACTAATGTACTCTTACCACTTCCAGAAACACCTGTAACACATATAAATTTTCCTAAAGGAAATTTTACATTAATTTTTTTCAAATTGTTCTCTTCAGCTTTAACAACTTCCAAGTATTTACCATTTCCCTTACGACGTTTTTTAGGAACTTCAATTTTTTCTTTACCACTTAAATAACGACCTGTTAAACTATGTTCATTTTGCATAACTTCTTCAGGTGTACCTGTTGCAACAACCCTACCACCTTCAGTTCCAGCACCTGGACCAATTTCAACTAAATAATCTGCAGCTCGCATAGTATCCTCATCGTGTTCAACAACAATTAAAGTATTTCCTAAATCTCGCATTTCTTCTAAGGATTTAATCAATTTTTCATTATCCTTCTGATGAAGTCCAATACTTGGTTCATCTAAAACATACAAAACTCCAGATAACTTACTACCGATTTGAGTTGCAAGTCTGATTCGTTGTGATTCACCACCAGATAAAGTTCCAGCTTTACGATGCAAAGTCAAATATTCAAGTCCTACATTAACTAAGAAAGACAAACGATTATCTATTTCCGTCAACAAAAGACGACTGATATTTTCTTGTTCATTAGTAAGTTTCAAATTTCGTAAAAAGTCTCTCAATTCTTTAATACTCATCATTGTCATATCATAGATATTTTTTCCTTGAATATAAATAGATAGCACACTATCTTGAAGTCTTGTTCCATGACACACTGGACAATCCATTTCAACCATAAATCCTTCAAGCCATTCACGAACCCAAGAACTAGTTGTTTCCATATAACGACGTTCTAAATTAGGAATTACTCCCTCATAATAATCATTAGAATAACGAATGTTTCCCGTTTTAGAAACATACTTAATCTCTACTGGATCTTTTGAACCAAACAAAATATTTTCAAACTTTTCTCTTGGAATATCTTTAAC